>JBDSIH010000468.1:0-6982 GCA_039918055.1 Chthoniobacterales bacterium | reverse complement strand
AGATTGCAAAGCAATTGGCGGGATTAACAGGGCCGCAGGTTGCGCAAACGATTCAATCTGCCATTGAGGCGACGGAGAAAGCGCGCGGCACGGGTATCTGGGCGGGTTTGATCAGCATCGTATTGGTCTTCGCCGGAGCCACGGGCGTTTTCAGTGAATTAAAGTACGCGATCAATGCCATCTGGGGTGAGCCGGACAGGACGAAGGCCCCCGTGCTGGTCATCATTAAGACGCAGTTGCTCAGCATTTCGCTTATTCTTTGCATTGGATTTCTGTTGCTGATTTCGCTCGTAATCAGTTCTGTGCTTGCAGCGCTGAGCCATTATTTCCTGCAGATATTTCCCATGGGAATAATGCTGGGGAAGTTTGCGGATTTACTGCTTTCATTTTTTATCGTGAGTGCGCTCTTTGCGGCGATTTTTAAAATTATGGTGAATGTGCCCGTTCGCTGGAAAGAGGCATTTCTTGGAGGCATGCTGACTTCCATCCTGTTCACAATAGGGAAGGCTATTATTGCCTGGTACATTGGAAGAGTCGGGGTGGCATCGAGTTTCGGAGCGGCGGGCTCGCTCGTGATTCTGCTTCTCTGGGTTTATTATACGTCGTGCATTTTATTTTATGGTGCGGAGTTCACGAAGCTTTACCAGAAGAGGTCTTCGAAGTCAGTTGACCTTATGGCGTAATCATCGGTCTCCACGATAGCCATAGGCAATGCATGCGCCGATATTACAATAACATGAAAATAAAAATCCTTTCTTCTATGATGGCTGCAACTGCATTTTGCCTTATGACATCGGTGGGCATTGCACAGACCGCAGGAGGTGCAGCAGGTGGAGGTAAGTCCGGCGGCACTTCAGGTGGTACTTCAAGTGGCGGTGCTACAAGCGGCAGTGCTACAAGCGGCAGCGGTACTACAAGTGCGCCCTCATCAACGACGGGGAGCAGTGCTAATTCCACGGGTAGCCCTCAACAAGCGAATCCTTCCACAGGCGGAACCTCAAATGCAACGAATCCCACGAGTGCAAATGGTGGTACCACTACGGGAAATGGATCCAGTGCAAACGGAACCACGGGAAATGGCTCTACAGGATTTGGAACTACCGGTGTAAACGGTTCTACAAGTGTGAATGGAGTTACCGGAAATGGAGCCGCTTCAAATGGAACTACTGGAGTAAATGGCACGACAGGCACGACAGGCACGACAGGCACGACAGGCACGACAGGCACGACAGGCACGACAGGCACGAGCAGTATTGGAGCAACCACTACTGGCAGCATGAATTCGGGTCCTAACGGCACTGCTTCGGGCATTAATAATACAGGCTCTTCGGTAAACCCAACGCCATCGCGCTAAAAGTAGTTTATAAAAACTTTCCTTGAGTAGCCCTTCCGCCGATGTCGAAAAGCAGATTGACGGCATGAGGTGGAAGGGCAAAATTGGATGATGTTTAGATCATCCTTTGGCCGTCTTATCGTTATTAGTCTGGGATGTTTTCTTATAGCGGGTTTGCCGGTAATTGCTGCGGAACCGCTTGTTACGGGGGATTCGACGATCGTACGTGATGGGGTTTCCATCGCGCTGCACATCCCGCCGTCCATGCAGGCACCACACGGCCCTTCGGGAATTTTGATTTTCTTCGGAGGCAAGGGAGATCAGCTTGCCCATTATCAGAAGTCGCTCACTCCCATATCCGATGCTTTGGGCATGGTGGTCGTGATTCCGCATATGCCGTGGTTTTATCAGGGGCCCAAAATATCCACTGCGACTATCTATCGGATTTTGGAGCAAGTGGTGGTGGATATCGAAAAGCAGTTTCAGACGGATCCCCACTGGCTAATTATCGGTGGCGCATCGGCGGGAGGTAAAGGTGCGAATGAAATGGCTTACATGCTGTCTTCGAAAACGGCGTTGTACATGCTTTGCTCCACGGGTTCATTCTTCGATATTAAGGCACTTCGCACGCTGCATGTGGTTGCGGATAGTGAAGTGGCATGGCTTGGAGCTGAGGGCAAAAGCGGCAATGTCCTAGGCAAAGGGCGAAAAGATATGTTTGCCATCCCGGGTGGGGAGCATTCCGATCAGATCCCGCATTTTCAGGTATGGCTGAAAACTGAAATGGCTGTGTTGAGGATGGAACGCGCCACACAAACCATGCAGGAAGCGGAAGAGAAGTTACGTAAGGGAAATGCCGTTCAGGCGCAGCAGATATTGCAATCGACGCTGGCTTCCGCGCAGGCATTAAACGAACCAGCACCGGATGGAGATGCTTTTTTCCAATACGAAATAAAGCACCGGCAGGAACTGCTCGCCCACTATGATTCTACGATTCAGTCCCTGAAAAAACTTGAGGCAAAAACTGCCGCCGCAATTCCTGGAGCCTCGACTCCTTAATTTCTAAGGATACAGGGTTTTATTATGGAGGTGAGGTATGAAAGAGGAATCCATCTTCCCGCCTGTGGGGTGTGGCTGGATTCTTTAAAATCGCGAGCATTCGGAGTGGTTTCCCATGCCCACAGCGATCACGCCGCGTGGCATGATGAGACATTGCTCACACCCGCCACGGCTGCATTGATGCGCGTTCGCAGGGCACACCGCAATAAACTGATTCATGAGATGCCTTTTCATGAATCAAAGGATTACCTTGATTCAAGGATTACGCTGATTCCCGCAGGGCATGTCCTCGGTTCCGCGCAGGTATATGTGGAAAGTGAAGAGGGGAGCTTGCTCTATACCGGAGATTTTAAATTGCGCGCAAGTCGCACTGCGGAGTTAGCCACGTTTCTGCATGCGGATGTGCTGGTCATGGAGACGACGTTTGGATTGCCGCGCTATCGCTTTCCTGAGGCGGAGGAAGTCATCGCGCAAATTGTGGAATTCTGCCGTAAAGCGATTGAGGAAAAATGTGTGCCGGTTCTGATGGCATATTCCCTGGGCAAGGCGCAGGAAATTATCGCCTGCCTTGCCGACACGGGCCTGGGGATCGTATTGCACCCGTCGATCTTTAAGATGACGCGGGTTTATGAAAAATTCGGTGTGGCGTTTCCATCCTATAAACAGGCGGGAACAGTGGATCTGGCGGGTCAGGTGCTGATTTGCCCGCCGCATGAGCGTCCCCGCCCATCGGAGAAATTACGGGTGGCCATGATAAGTGGCTGGGCGCTGGATCGCAGCGCTGTTTACCGCTACCGGTGCGATGCGGCTTTTGCGCTTTCCGACCATGCGGGCTATGAGGACCTCCTGAAGCATGTGGAAAATGTCGCTCCAAAACGCGTTTACACCACGCATGGATTTACCGAGGAATTCGCCCGTGATCTACGCGAACGCGGCATCGAGGCATTTGCGCTCGATGGAGTCAATCAGCTCGAATTCCGTTTTAAGGGATGAGGGGAAGCTTTGTGAAAAACCGCATTATAAGCGCGGCAAAGTCGTCGGTAGAGGAGAGTAGGTGCGTGTGGGACCACTCACATTTTTCAGAAAATGGCGGCTCCAGGTGAGGACGCTGGAGAGTTTGGTGGGTTCTGGTTTTTTGCTCTGGGAGTGCAATGTTTTTGTTTTTTGAGCGGCCCATTCCCAGAGATCGCTTCCGCTTTCGTGATGCTGATGTTTTGGTGTTCTCATAGTTTTGTGGCTTGTAGTTGGAAATTCAGGGCATACGGGTGCGGACCAGCGCGCGGAAAACGCCCTGGATGATCAGATCGTGCACGGGGGTGATGTCTTTATAGTTTGGGTTCTCCGCGTGGAGGAAGGTGGTGCCATTCTGCACGACAAGGCGTTTCAGGGTGACTTCGCCATCAATGACCGCCCCCACGATATCGCCATTCTTAGCCGGGCATTGTTCGAGGATGACGTAGTCGCCATCCAGAATTCCTGCGCCAGTCATGGAGTCCCCTTTGACTTCTACGGCAAAGGTACGGGCATTGCGTGAAATGCCCAGCGTCTCGACATCGATTGAGATAGAGCGGTCAGATAGCTGCTCCTGATCCATAGGCAATCCGGCAGGGATTAGACCAAGGAGGGGAATATCAATGATGTTGTGCTGCTGAACTGGTGCGGCTAGGCGGATATTCCGCCCGCGTCTGGCTTCACGATGAATGACGCCTTTCTTTTCCAGTAGCATGAGATGGCTGGTTACCGTGGCCGGAGAGGAAAAGCCAAAATGCGCCTGCATTTCCGCACAGGTCGGCGAGAGCCCACGCTGGCGAATGGACTCGCGTATGAAGGTTAAAACCTCCTGTTGTTTATGCGTTAGTAACATACCGTATAAAACATACGGTATGCACTGACATGCGCAGAAACAAGAGTTTTTTATAGAAATCCAGAATTAGAATCGCGGCGTTATGGATATTTGCCCTTTGGCGCACGTATTTCCGGCGCAAAAGCCCACAAGCCAATAGCGCTTTTCAGCGGAGAGCTTCCACAGCGGGAGGGGATTTCGGCGGCAATTCCGAGGAGGGGACGGTATAGAAGCTCAGCAGCGAATACACGATGACGCCCGTCACCGAGACATAGAGCCAGAGAGGAAATGTCCAGCGCGCCAGCCGCTTGTGCGAGGTGAAACGTGCGCTTAGCGCAAAAAAGAAAGTCGTCAAAATCAGCGGCAGTGCCACCACGGAAAGAATCACATGGCTGGCCAGGAGCAGGAGATAGAAAATGCGAATTCCCCCCGTGCCGGCGAAGCGGGTATCCCCGTGCAGCGCATGGTGCAGAATGTAGCTGAATAAAAAGAGCGAGGAGAAAATAAATGCCGTCACCATGGCGGTACGGTGCGCTTTCCAGTTTCCCCGCAGAATAAAAAATAGCCCCACGCAAAGCGCCGTGGCGCTCAGGCCATTGAATACTGCATTGAGCGCAGGCAAAAACAGGAGGCTCTGTGCGAATTGGGGCGATGCCTTATGCCAGTAAAGCAGCCAGAAGAGAAAGGCGGACGCTGCCATACTGACGAAAATAATAGCGGTGATAATCCGGTTGGCCGGAGAGGTAGTCATCTCAAAATACTTCCAAGATAAAATCGACGCGTCGATGAATTTTGCGGGCGGGGGATGCTTTTCCGGACAGCGATTCAGGAGCCGCCTTTTCGGAAAAGGATGCTGTATTCCCTGGGAGTCATCCCCGTTTTTTCCCGGAAGAGGATGACCATGCAGGTTTCGCCGGAAAGCCCTGTATCCGGGGCAATTTCCTCCATGGTCTTAGTTGTGGAAACCAGAAGTTGTTTAATGTGTTCGATCTTGAGGAGGTGGATGGCTTCCACCACGGAATAATCGAGGTATTTCCGGAAGCGTCTTTCCAGCGAAGTCCGGGAGAGAGGTGCCTTCAATACGGGCTCCTGGAGCTATGGCAGCCGAAATACCTCAGGTGGTATCGTGCAGTTGACGAACCTGAGAGCGATTCATGAGCCCGGCGCAGCCTTCCGCTGATGGCGAGCTTCGCCAGTCTGATGGTCTGGAAGCTAAGGCGGGACAGAAAAGTTTAAAGCTTCTCTGGAGCTGCGGCAGAAGCGAGAGTGAGCTGCGGCTAAATTGATAAATATTCAGTTTGTTCAGAAAAAATCGGGAAAACTGCCTTAAACCTGATTTTTCACCAAAAAGTCACACTTTTTAACAATTAATTGCGGTTGTGTAACAGCTGTTCCGTGAGATCTTGGAAAGAAGAAAAAGCATTTCCCCACTATGTCTAATATCCCAACAAAATATCTCGCATTGGTTCTGTCCTTCCTGGCTATAGGCCTGGAAGCAAAGGCAGCAACGACGTATACGCAATACAACTTTAATAGTAGCCTTTCTGGACCACAGAGCTGGTCAACGACTACGAACTGGACGCCGAACGCATCGCCCGGCACGACTGTGACAAGCGGCACAAATACCGGCTATGCGTACATCACGGCAGCTTCGGGAGCCTTGAATGTAACGACGCCAAGTAGTGCTACACTCGTTGGAGGAGTTTTTCTGACCGCTTCGTCTGGTAATGCAGTGACTCTCACATTAGGCAATGATCTTACCCTTGATACGATTGCTTCCGCTCAGCCAGGTGCTCCCTATACTGCGGGAAGTTATACCAATACGGGAGCGTCATCCGATCTTAACATAGATCTCAAAGGCTATACTTATAACGCAATCAGATTGTCGAATGGCAACAACTATGGGGCTGCGCCGACCATCGGGCCAACGGTTAGTATGACCATCAAATCATCAGGAAGTGCCGGGGGCACTTTCGTCACGGATAATTACGGTGCGGGCGGCACAGGAGCAATGGATATTCAGGATAATGCCACTGTATATGTGCGTGCGCCCGCTTCTGCGGGTTTAAATACGGTAAATACGACTTTTTCGGCTACTTCCACTTTCCAGTTTCAGGGGGGAGGTAGTACTGCAGGCTCTGGAGGCCAAAATTTGGTTGTAAAGCAGAGTCCCGCAGGGAATCAGGCTTTTGGCAATCTCATCATTGGAGATAACAGCGCTAGCAAACTTTTTACCAATGCTGCTCTTACACAAAATCAGCAGCTCGTGGGAGGAGTGCCACATATTATGGTGGTGAGGGGGAATATGACCTTGGTTAATAACGCGGATGGTATCGGTAGAGTGAATTTAAGTTTGGGATCCAGTTATTCTAACATTAACGTGCTCCAAATCGGAGGGAATTACCGCGATGAAGGGGGCTCGGTTCAGAGTTACACCACTACCGGGCAATATAGTGCAATCATTACCATGAATGGTGGGACAACGGAGCGTACCATGTCTGTAAATCGAACCATCAATACCACGGGAACCACGCATACGGATTTTACGATCGGTGATGCTACTTCTGCGGGTAATACAAAGATGTCGAATTATTCATCTTCTGCCGGAGCGCTCTACACGTCAGGCAGCATGACCGTATACAACGGATCGAGACTGAATCTGGATCATTCCACGACTACGGGCAGCGTAGCCTCTCTGAAGGCAGGTAGCATTATTATCGGTGAAACAAGCACGGCGGGCTCTGTGG
>JBDSIH010000467.1:0-2694 GCA_039918055.1 Chthoniobacterales bacterium | reverse complement strand
GAAGGGAGGCTTCTCGGTGAAAAGCTCTTCACTGCCGAGGGAAATAACCCTTACATTCTGCTGATTTCCCTGAATGCGGTTTGCGGTTACTTTATCCAGATAATAGAGCAGATTTGGAATACTTCCGCCTATTACATGTCCTTTGTCCACCCGGGCGGTGGAATTCCAGTTTCCTCCGCTGTATTGACCCACAAAAACCGTGAAATTAAATTTCGCGGTGTGGATATCAGAGTTTCCGACTTTGCCATCCGGGCGCGACTTCTGGATGAAATTATTAATTTCCTTCCCCTGAGGAATCGAGCTGCGGGTTGGCTCCGGAGATTTCGCGAAATTCTTCGATTCCTCGGAATTCGGCGCGGGGGTAGATATGCGCTTATTGAAATCCGGCATTACTTCTGATTGCGGATTCGTCGTCTTTATTATTGAAGGGGTATTATTTAGGATAGATGGCGGGGCCATTTGTCCCGGACTGGGTAGCGTCGGGGTCGGCGGGTTACTGAAAGGAGGAGACTGTGATGATATATTCGTATCTCTAGCCATTATTTCCGCCGTAATTTCCGGCGGCTCTTTTTGCGGGATGACCGTTCGTATCGTAAGTGCGAATAACGCAATTATTATAAGGTGAATAAGAAAGGATATCGTAAAATCCCGGGAGCGGGAAAAACGCTGTACGACCAGTCGAAATGTATCTTTCATGGAAGGGAGGGAACCTACCGTCAGCATAGATTCGAAAGTTGCAAAGCGCAAGAAGTCTCTCCATCGCTCCCGTTCTGAAATATCCTATTGAATACAGAGGCGCAGGATGTTTCTCTGTTCCTCGTCTTTACCCTTAAAAATGCATTCAATGCGGCTTCTCTCAGGAATTAGTTTATTGCTTTCGTTGTTGGCCCCGACGTGTGTTTTCGCCGGTCCGCCCATAAATCCTGATACTATTGTGCTGAAAGACGGCACGGTAATTAATGGGCTGATTGTTCTAAACACCCGGAATTCCGTAACGATTCAGGAAAAATACAACGAACATACATTTCCAAAAAGTCAGATTGCGCGTATTCGGGATGACGCAGATTTATCCGCTTACTTCACCGATATTGAGCGCAAAGGCAACCTGCCTCCATGGCGTATGATCGCCAATGACCTGCGCAATGATGACTCCGTCAAACACTTAGAGGAAATCCCCGCCGCCGTGATCGATAATGGAGAGTTTAAAAATACTCCCTACATGTCCTTTCGGGTAAACTCCAACGTTGAACTGGAGATTTACGGAAATCCCGACGATCCCGCAGGAATTGAAATCGGGGTATACGGATCGAATTCCGACACAAAGCGACTGAAGAAAATCTGTCGCGAATTTATTGCAAGTTACCTGACAACCCGCAAAGAGCTTGCCGCTCTCTATGCACTCGATCTCTACGGAAAGAAAGGCGAGAGCATAAATGCAGAGGAAATGACGCTCAAAACCACCATGCCAGATGCCCCGGATGGCTATGGCGCATGGTGGATTGCCGTTTATAATAAAAAAGCAATCCAGCGCGAGCGCTTATCCGATGCGCAATACGCCAGGCTTACTACTCCCCTCTCAGAAATCATGAATAACAAGGGAGAATTGCATCCCGATGCCTGGAACCGCTTCGAGGGGAAGGAATCCCATCGGATCACCTCCGCCCATCGTAAAAATATGCAGATCTATGCCCGTGGTTTCTATCGTGACTCTGATGGAGTTTTCCATATCATTCCGGCGCACGAGAAAATATCCCAATAATCCTATGCGTCCATTGCTCCTTATTATCGCAAGCCTACTAATGGTCGGCTGTGCCGCCACTACGACAGTGCATCGCCCGCCCGGGCACAGTCTGAAAGGCAAAAAAATCTATTTCGTGGATCATAATAATACGCAGGCAAGTGATGACTTTAATAATATCCTTGTTCAGTCACTAAAAGCGCGTGGCCTTACCGTAACTACAAACAAAACAGCAAAGGTGCCTGAGGATGCTCAGGAGATTGTTTATTATTACGTGGTGTGGTTTGCCGGCAAGGATCCGGATGTATTCAAGCTGGATATCCGCATTAAGGATGCCGTTACGGGATACACCGTTGCCAAGGCCAAAACCTATCACCCCTATAACCGCCGCACCGATACCCAAACTGCTGTGGATGAAACCCTGGACGCCATTTTTGCATCGCCGGATAATAATGAGCCGGCCACACGCAACGTAATCGGTGAGACCGTGCATTCCCTTTTCCACTCGACGGAGTAAGCCCTAAATCCCGAAAGTTCTTATTGATCATTACTTCAGAAAATAGTTCCGCGTTTATTGAAATTTCTGAGATCACTGTCTGCCACTGACGGAATGCGCTCTGAAGGAAGACATGGAGCTAGCCGGACTTGAAGTTAAAACCGGAGTCGACCGCTTTCTTCCGTACTCGATGAGCCAGTGCTCCACCCCACCTGCTATCCGTTAAAGTTTTTCTTAAACTCCCCATGGAGTGGAAATTTCTCGGAAAGCAAATTTCTGCACATCGCGGTCAAACGGTGATTAGTAGCGCGTACGGGAGTCGAACCCACCTAGTCTACAGTAGAATTTTATTCATTTGACGGATTGTAACGGCTTGGTAACACATTACGTGTGAAACCTGTTACCGGCTCCTCCCCTGCAGCGCGAAAACGCGGCAAGCCCCTCGCCCTCGTAAAAGGCA
>JBDSIH010000466.1:0-6635 GCA_039918055.1 Chthoniobacterales bacterium | reverse complement strand
AAAACGCGTGCTGGATATGCCGCAGGATTTCCAGGTCGTTGTCCTCAGCGGACGCAATAAGGAAGTGCAGAAGGAAATCGAACGCGTCGCCAAAGGATCGAAGAAAAAAACGGTGATTCTCGGCTATACCGAAGACATGCCCAAACTCATGAAAACCGCGAATCTCCTCCTGAGCAAACCCGGCGGTTTGACGACGGCGGAAGCGCTCGCCTGTGGACTGCCGATGGTTATCCTCGACCCCGTAGGTGGACAGGAGGAACGCAATGCGGACATGCTTCTGGAAAACGGCGCGGCCATTAAATGCACGGAATTGACCGTTTTGCAGTACAAGCTCGGCCAGTTACTGGATAATCCAAACCATCTTTCCCACATGGCAAAAAAAGCCGCTCTTCTTGGTCATCCTGATTCCACCCGCGAAGTGGTGGATACAATTTTGAATGACCAGGCGGGCCCGTATATTATAACCAGCAAGCAGGAAAAGGCCCTGCGCGAGCGTGTAAAACTCGGATAACTCCATCCGCCTACACCTCACCACACGATCTTTTCTAATGCAATCTACCACCGACACCTCAAACTTCCTTTGGGGGGTAGCAACTTCGGCCTATCAAAGTGAAGGCGGTTATAATCAACCCGGAATGCCGCATAATAACTGGGCGGAATGGGAGCGTAGCGGAAAGGGAAGTGTCACCGGAAGTGGCCCGAGATTCTGGGAGCGCTACACGCAGGACTTCTCCCTCGGTCAGGAGATGGGAATCAATGCCTTCCGCATGGGCCTTGAGTGGGCTCGCATCCAGCCCACCTTTCACGAGGGAATTACCGAACCCCCACCGATTGATGAAACCGCGCTGGCGGAATATGCGCTGCGAATCGCGACATGCCGCCGCTATGGCATGGAACCAGTCATTACACTTCATCACTTCACGCATCCCGCGTGGTTAGGGGTGGATGCATGGCTGATTGATTCCACGGTGGATTATTTCGCGACCTTTGTGCACGCGACGGTAGAGGGAATTAATAAGCTCCTTATTTCCACCTACGAACAGCCCCCTCTGCGCTGGTTCATTACGATCAATGAACCAAACATACTCGTATCAAACAGCTACTTCAGCCATCAGTTTCCCACAGGCTCACTGACACTGGATCATAAAATACCCAAGGCCTATGACCTGCTTCTCGCCGCGCATGTGCGTGCTTACAATGCGATTCACGACTTGTACGAACGTGAGAAGTGGGAATGCCCCATGGTTTCGCTCAATACCTTTTGCAGCGATCTCTATTGGAATGACAAGTTTATCTGGGATCTGCTGACCATGCGGGAGCGGAAAATCCCGCGCGAAAACAAGCTCCTCTTCGCCGATGAAAAAGCCGCCGATCTCGCCCGCACGCTATCCAAGGCCCGCCTCCCCTTCAAAAAAAACCTGCCTTGGTATCTCGGAATGCTGGCGAAAATTGTCATGAACCGCGTGGGACGTTCCCATTTCGCGGCCGCGCCTTTCGATACGTTTTTCAAAACGATGGAGCAATCCCCGCGAGAGCGCGTCTTTGATTTTGTCGGCCTGGATTACTATGATCCGTTTTTCTCGCATATTTTTCGTATTCCGACTTTTCATGACCTGGAATTCAAAGCCCATGGTGTTCGTGAGTGGCTGATGAACGGCATGACCTCCAAGTGGTGGGATTGGCGCTGCCTCCCGCAGGGACTTGGCGCTTTCACCCGGTACTATTCCCACGACCTGTTTGATCGTCCGGTGCTGATTGCCGAAAATGGCATGGCGATGCGTCGCCTGAGGGATAATACCGTTGTCTCCCCTCGCGCGGATCGTTTATCGCGCAGTGAATTCCTTAAAGCGCATGTGCAGGAAGTGGTCACTGCGGTGCGAGCGGGAACACCAATTGTCGGTTATCTGCATTGGTCCCTTACCGATAACTACGAATGGGGATCCTTTACCCCACGGTTTGGCTTATACTCGCTTGATTATCAACACGAAGCCGAAAGGCATCGCACCGACCATCATGGCGATCAGCCCTCGCAGACTTATCGGCGGCTCATTGAAAATGCCCGCCAGGGGCTTCCGATTACGTGATCAGACTCCCAGGCTGACAATTGTGCGCTGATCCACTCTACCTGTTAAAGGAAGGCCGTAATCAATCTGGTACTCGCGAAGAGCCCTACTGGTCATTGGTCCAAAATTTCCATCAAGTGGCCCTTGATAATAGCCCAGCTTTGACAGGCGAACCTGAATGCGAACAAGAGAACCGTCCACATAGGTCGCTTTCGTACGATAATAAACGGGCTGACTTTGATAAACAACGCGTGGCGCTACCGGATAAGCATAAACAGGGGCCGCGTAAACAGGGGCTGCATAAATAGGAGCCGGATTCCAAAATCCAAGATTAATAGTAGGCCCACCCCAGCCATAACCTCCGCCGCCCCAGCCACAACCGCGATTCCAACCTCCGCCACCGCCCCAGCCATAACCACGATTCCAGCCGCCGCCACCGCCCCAGCCACAACCGCGGTTCCAGCCGCCGCCACCCCAGCCAGCCTGAGATGTTCCTGCAAAGGCAAGAAGACCGACTAATACAGCAAGGGTAAGAAAGACCTTCGTTTTCATAAATGGGATAACCTTTATAAATATATATCCAACCTGTTCGTTTGCAACTTAAGCGTATCAGGAGCTCAAAATAAACATTGAATGCCGCTAAAACCGTGTCCAGACGGCCTTTTTAGCGGTTATTTTCGTATTTTCTCTTTCCTACGCCATAACATGTGGTATGGACTAGGCAATGCCATACGCCGATCCCGAAAAACGCAAAGAAGCCAAACGCAAATATTACTCCCAGCGTTACAAAGGTAGCCCTAAGTTCCGGAAGGAAGAGGCTCAACGCAAAGCCGAATGGTACCAGGAAAATAAAGAGTATTGCGATGCTAAGACCTACGCACGCCGCGCTTTACTCCAGGAGGCTAAACTGACAAAGCCTAAAAAAGCTTCCAAAGTTTCTAAAACCTCCAAAACGACTGTCCGGAAAAAGACTCGTAAATAGGCTCTCCGTCCGGATAGAGCCTTCTGCGCAGTAAAAGCGAACCTCTTGTCAAGAGGGGTGGCGGATTGAATCCAGAATTTCAGTTCGCCAATTCGCTTTTTCTTATTTTTCTCCTATAGATATTAAAGTGAACGTTGAAGAAAAGGATTCCCTCCTCTCGCCATCCTGTGTGCTTTTAAACCTGAAAGGATCTCACTTCACAGAGTGTCTTCAGGAATTTCTCCCACTTGTAAAAGCAAGTGCATCAGTCATTGAGGCCGACAAATTTTTACAGGATGTGCAGGAACGAGAGCATTCCTCCTCCACTAATACGGGGCGCGGTATTGCATTTCCCCACGCCCGGACTCACGCGGTTGGTAAGATTTTCGTCGCCATAGGCCGCAGCATTCAGGGCATTTCCCTGCAAAGTGATACTCCTCCGGTCCATCTGCTGTTTCTCATAGGAACCCCTCCTGGAGAAATCGCGACATATCTGGACTGCATGTCCTGGCTTGCCGCAAGCGTGAGGAATGTGAATGTTTATACCGCGCTTCTTGAGGCACAGACTCCTGAAGATTTCATAACGATCATGCAGGGAGATCGCTGATCATGCCCCCAGAGGCTGAATCTTCATCCGCTTCCCTAGATACCGTCAGACTACGCCGCATCCGGTGGCTGCTTCCGCTACTGGAATGGCTGCGCCCGAAGGAGCTTCATATCACCCTGTTTCTTGCCGGCGTGGTGGGCTTGCTCGGCGCACTTGGCGCCGTGGCATTCCGGAAAGCATCGGAGGCCGTTCACTGGGTATTGACGGGCCACTGGTCACTTAACCTTACGGAAAGTTTTGCCCAGCTTGCTGGATGGCAGAGAATTTTGATTCCCGCAGCAGGAGGCGCCGCGGCGGGGTTGGTTTTAATGGCGACAACACGCCTGCTGAAAAATAAACCTACGACGGACTACATGGAAGCCGTCGTCATCGGCGACGGGGTAATTTCCGCGCGCCAGAGTTTGCTGAAATCTCTCTCCGCACTTTTTACAATTTCCTCCGGAGGTGCAATTGGGCGCGAGGGTCCATTGGTGCAGATCGCTGCCATGTTTGCTTCTGTGGTAGGACGGCTCGCCCATGTCTCCAAGCCAAGACTCCGCCTGCTCGTTGCCTGCGGAGCGGCGGCGGGAATCGCCTCTGCCTATAATGCCCCCGTATCCGGCGCTCTCTTCGTAGCGGAGATTGTGTTGGGAACAATGTCTATGGAGATTTTCGGTCCACTGGTATTTTCGTCCGTTATCGCCACACTGACAACGCGGCAGTTTATCGGCAGCGAACCCGTCTATCAGATCACGCATATTTCCTTTAGCTCTCCCTCACAGGTTATTATATTTGTCCTGCTAGGGTGTATCTGCGGATCACTTTCTCCGCTCTACCTGTGGGTTCTTCATACCGCAGAATCACGTTTTTCGAAATGGACCGTACCAGTAGTGGTGCGAATGGCGGTCGGTGGATTAATTGTCGGTATTCTGGCAATATGGTACCCTCAGGTTTGCGGAAACGGATACACCTCCCTGAATGCCGTGTTGCATGGCGAATGGCTCTGGCCGACGTTGCTGTGCATCCTTCTTCTCAAAATCATCGCCACGGCGGCGACCTTCGGATCGGGAGCGGTAGGTGGTGTTTTTACGCCGACACTTTTTGTCGGCGCGGGGCTGGGCTATCTGTTCGGCGTTGCGCTGCAAACGATCACGCATCTTTCATCCATTGAACCTATCGCATTTGCACTGATCGGCATGGGGGCATTTCTTGCCGCCAGCACCCGCGCGCCGCTGATGGCGATTTGGATGATTTTCGAAATCACACTCGACTATGAAATCATCCTTCCGCTCATGCTTGGTTGCGTAGTCGCTTACTACATTGCACGCAGCATCAGTGCCCAGGGAATCTACAGCGAGGCCCTGCGCCGGAAGGGCAGATGGCAATTCGATTCCGAACTTCGCCGCATGCGCGTGGGCGATATCATGAAAAAAGATCCTCCCACCGTGGGCGGAAGCGCGTCCTTTGCCGAAGTGTGCGAAAAACTTACCGCTGTGCGGCATAATTATCTCTACGTACTCGATGATGCCCAGCGCTTTGCGGGAGTAATTTCCCTGCATGATATCAAACGCTTTCTGAGTGATCCGGATCTCGCAAGGCTCGTCATTGCGCGGGATATTACCCGTGAGAATTTTCCAACGCTCCTTCCCGATAACCATCTCTCCACGGTCTTCGAACGTTTTGCGCGTCATGACGGAGAGCGCATTCCCGTATTGAACGGCGATCATTCCGGCAGGCTTGTCGGCTCTATTTCCAAAGCCGATGCCTTGCTCGCCTTTGCGGAACAGCCCGAAATGCGTAATACCAAAACTTAAGCGGCTTGCATCAGCCATAATTTTTGATCGGTTCTCTTCTTATTTTCCCGCCATTTGCTTCCAACCCCGCCCAGTCATTTCCCCATATCCCACTTAGGCACCGTGTGAGGTGGTTGCTATTGAAGGATTTCTGTGCGTTATTGATTCGGAAAAGGAAGAACTGAGAAAAATTATCCCAACAAAGTAATCCTCTGTTATCAGCCTTCTCTTGCGCTACATGGAATAGTGTTGATACTCCATAACTTCGCTCAGTAAGCAAAATTAAGTATTTTTCATGGCACGCCACCACCATCACTCGCATCGAAAATCCAATACGAAGATGCAATTATTTTTTATGCGTATTTTCGGCGGAGGATTATCTCCTTCCATGGTTATTTTACTGGTATGTCTTCTGATCGCGGCGTCCCTGGTTCTTACCTACTACATAGGCATTTTCTTTTCCGCTATGGGAGAACGTCCCGACCTGAACAGGCAGGAAAGAAGCGATACGCACGAAATGCCAACTTCCCGATAGGAAGTCTCCGATGGGATTTAGCGAATTCGCTACTCCTTAGTGCTTTCCATGCGCAGGTGCCCGGAAACGGTGTAATAAATCACCGGAAGTTTCTGTTGTGCACGGAAAAGAATAGGGTCGCCGGAAATATCCGATTTTGGCGGATGAAAATATTCCACATTGTAATCAGCATTCAGTTGATCGAGCTGAGGTTGCGTCATGTATTTTTTTATCACCAGGTCCTGTAAAGTATCGGGATAAACAGGTGTACCACCGGTAAAGACGTTAAGGTAGTAAGTCTGAAGGGATTTTTCCACGCCCTGTAGGTCATTAATGGAGTAAGTTGGCCCGCTGGTTATCGGCCCCATCACTTCATACGTGCTCATCACGCTCACAAGAGCAACGGCTGCAAAACAGGTGCCATAGATAAAAATACGGCGTATCAGGACTTTTATCGCAGACTCATAAGGCTCGAGTGTATCTTCCGTTCTTCTGCGTCTCCGCTCGCTTCCGGCGGGAATATTTACGGGGGGAGTGGCTACCGGTTCGTTCATTGGTTGGAAGTCTCTATGCGATTTTGCCCTGAAACCGTATAAACGATCGAGGCCGGTTTGCGTTGAGCGCGGAAAATTACGGCATCTCCAGGAGTGCCGGGTTTCGGCTGTTTATATTCGATGGAGTAAGCCGCCTGAAGGCGATTGAGATCAACCTGCGCAAT
>JBDSIH010000465.1:0-9709 GCA_039918055.1 Chthoniobacterales bacterium | reverse complement strand
CGTTTGTTTTATACGACAATCGGGATGGCGTAAATTCGTATTAAGGGAAATCCGTTCACGGTTTCCATAAATTGTAATCCGCTGGCGTATCGAGGTCTTCATTCACGCCGGAGTCGTTTACGGGCACGCGCAGGCGCAGGGCTTCGTGTTCACGGATGAAGGCGCGGAGATCGTAATGGGCAGATTGCGCTAATTCCCGAAAGACAGTTTGAGGCAGAATAATCGGATGTCCGGCAAGTCTGTTGAATAAAGGCTGACAAATACGATCAGGATTTTCCTGCGATGCTTCAATAAGGCAGCGCAGGGTTGAAATCGCAATGAGCGGCTGATCGCCAAGGGCGATAATCCAGTGTGTCAGATGTGGCAGCCATCCCGGCCAGCGGCTTGCTTCCTGTAGCGAGCTGAACATTTCACGCTCTGGTGCAGGATTTATAATCCAATCAGCCGGAGTGAATCCCGCACCAGCCAATGCGGTTTGCAGAAGCTGATTTTCAGGGGTAATGACAGGAACGATCTGAGTCGCGCCGACGCTTTTCCATTGCTTAAGAATGTGCGTCAGGATGGTTTCCTCCCCCCATGGCAGAAGCGACTTACAGGCGCCCATCCGTTTGGATGCTCCCGCCGCGAGAAGAACGACCCCAAAGGCGCTGGTTTGTTCGCTCAAGATACCGGTGTATTTTTTCGCAGTTTTTCGCGCAGTGAACGTCCGTTGGCGCCGCGCAGAACCATAAAGACCTCGGCCATCACACTGACGGCGATTTCAGCCGGAGAGTCCGCGCCGATATCAAGCCCGACAGGCGCATACACGGTGTCGAGTCGCTCGCGCGAAAATCCGCGCGTTGCCAGTTCATCAAAAACATTAGTCACCTTCTTTTTGCTGCCGATCATGCCGAGATAGCCGGGGCCGCCGGTTTCAAGTGCGACGGCGAGCGCCTCGCGGTCGAGATGATAGTTACGACATACAAGGACAAGTGCGTCGCGTGCAGACCATTTGTGTGCGCGAATAAAATTTTCAGCAGGTTCGGCCATACAACGAACCGAAGCGTCAAAATGCGACGGGCTGAGAAAATTCTGGCGATCATCCAAAACGGTAACGGCAAATCCACACTCCGTGGCCAGTTTTGCGAGTGCCTGTGCGCAATGCCCTGCGCCGACCATGCAGAAAAGCGGAGGCCTGGGCTGCGGCTCTATGAGTACCGTGACTTCGCCGCCGCAGATTGCCCCGAAGGATTGTTCGCTGGCCTCGTGCAACGGATAATTTTTCAAAACACTTCCGCCATTTGCAATGGCGTGCACAGCCTCTTCAATGACAAGGGATTCGAATTTTCCGCCACCGATGGTGCCGACGATATGCCCATCTTCAAAAACAACCATCTTCGCGCCGGGCTCGCGCGGAGCGGAGCCCGTTACGGTTGCGACCGTGACAAGCGCACAGGCTTCGCCGGATTGCGAAGCATCCAGAAGTAAGCGGTAAATGGTTTCGCTCGATGCCATAAAATTTATGGAGTTTTCAGCAAACCCATTTCGTTAATACGTCATTTTAAAATCGAAATGTAACCGTTTAAAGAAGTGGAAACATTTTTGTGAAAAGAACCCAAAAGAAAATAATTTCCACTGCAAAGATGACGGTCAGCAGTAGATTGCCTTTAAACTCGGTTCCCTTCGGTGAAGTTTCATCGATAAATAACCACCAGCCAAACCAGCGGATAAAGAGCGGCATGGTTACAAAACTGGTCAGACCCACGCTGATGAAGTTCCCGATAAAAATATTAAGTGCGGGAGTAAACGGCAGCTTCAGAAAATGAAGCTCAAGCACTACAATGGGGTAAAGACCGAGAAGGACGAGAAGTGCGGTCTTCCAGTTTGGTGGTCCTTTGCCCGTCGCGGGATTGATGGGCACCCATCCTGGGAAGGAAGTGGCGAGGCGCAATAACTCCTCTTTTTCAATGAATGCTTTGCTTTCTTTCAGTAACGTCGCGCGTTCCGGAGCGGCCAGCCATGCTTCCAGATGTTCGGTAGTGTCGAAGCGCATCAATGTGGTCCAGTTGACGCCTCCATCTGTCGGTGGCTGAAGATACATTCCGCGATAGCCCTGGTATTTCGATTGAGCCATCTGGATGCGTGCTGCCCACTCCCGATAGGCATCTTCCTTGCCGGGTTTGACCTGCGAAAGAATAACCTGGGTGACTTGTGTCTCCGCCTGCATCTCCTCCGGAGTTTCTTTTTTCATCGCCTCGCCGACATTGCCGCCCGAAACCAGTGGTAAAAGTTCGGCGACGACATCCGCGCGTTCCTTGGATTTTTGCCAGTGGCTGAGATCGGCATCCGTTTGAAAATTCAGGATGATGGTCCACATCTGGCTATGTTCATCCGGCGGCATGATATCGCTGCCCAGATAACCGGGAAACCTGGCGACTACCGCATCGTGGTGAGCCTTCCATGTGGTGAAGTCATTTTCGCTACCGGGGCGGACTTTGGCGGTGGCAATAAGAATGGCTGGAGTGCTCATAGTATAATCAGGGAGAGTTTATTTTTTTAGTTCAGCCAATTGCGCAAAAATGCGGTCCGGACTTAAAGGGAGAGATGTAAAGCGAAGGCCAGTGGCGTCGGTAAGCGCATTAGCGAGGGCGGGCGCAATAGGATTGATCGGGCTTTCGCTCATGGCTTTGGCGCCTAGAGGGCCGATCGTATCGTAGGTATCTGCAAAGAAGACCTCGCTACGCGGAATGTCCGCGAAAGAAGGGATGCGGGAGTTGCGGAAGGTCTGTCCCATTAGCTCGCCCTTATCGTTAAAAGTCATGCGTTCAAAAAGGGTCCAGCCGATACCCTGTGCCAGCGATCCCTCGATCTGCCCGCGGCACTGCATCGGGTTGAGCACGGCGCCGGCATCGGCAGCATGCACACTTTGGAGGATTTCAATTTTGCCGGTAATGCGGTTTACGGCGATGCGGAAACCCTGTGCGTTAAAGGAAACCGTGCGTGCAGTCCCCGCGCATTTGCGGGTGGCGTTGACGCGTTGGCCATCCTTCGTGGCGCGGGCAAAAAGGTCGGACAGTGATAATGATTTGTCGCCATAGCAGATATCGCCGTCTCCGAGTGCCAGCGTTTCAATAGGTGCGTCGGTATAGCGATGGGCAAGCGCAAGGATTTGCGATTTAAGAACCTCGCACGTCATGCGGACAGCGGTACCGCTGATCGTGGTGCCCACACTTCCAAAGGTGCCGGTATCGTAAGGAGCCTTGTCTGTATCCGCCTGGATAATCGTGATGCGATTGACGCCGCAGCCGAGGATGGTGGCCGCAATCTGGCGCAGTGTGGTCACGGTGCCGTTTCCAAATTCCGTCGCGCCCACGGCAACGTTGTAAGCGCCTTCCGCAGTGAGATCAACGCGTGCTTCGGAGCGCTGAAGAGGCGGCGCACAATCAAGCATGCTGATAGCCATACCCTTGCCCTCAAGCCAGTCGTCACCTTCCGGTTTTGGTGTCCCGCGTCCGCTTGCGAGGGCTTTCTCCACCATGTCCATGCACTGGTCGAGTCCGTAGCTTCCGATTTCCACGTCGGCGGGAGCGCCCCAGATACTGAGCAGTGTATCGCCGGGAATAATCACATTTTTGCGTAATAGGGCGACAGGGTCCATTTTGAGTTTCCGTGCCAGTTCATTCATCGCGGAATTTATCGCGAAGCAGGTCTGGGTGATGCCATATCCCCTGAATGCGCCGGATGGGACGAGATTTGTATAAACCGCGTAGGCGTCGACCTTCTTGTTCGCACAGCGAAGGAGCGTCAGTGATTCATTAATGGAATGCCCGAGCGTATCTCCGGCATGGTTGCCATGCGCGCCGGTATTCGACAATACGCGAAGCTGGAGCGCAGTGAGCGTGCCGTCTTTTTTAGCGCCGACTTTTACGCGGACCTTGAAAGCATGCCGCGACGAGGTGGCAATAAATTCCTCGGTGCGGGTGTGCTCCCATTTGACCGGACGTCCGGTTTTAAGTGTGGCAAGCACGCAGAGTTCTTCACCGAGCGTTTCCTGTTTGGAGCCGAAGCCTCCCCCGACGCGTTCGGTATAGACATGAAAATCATCTGCGGGACGACTGAAAAGATAGCCGAGTTTTGATTTGGTGGGAAACGGCGTCTGCGTGCTGGTGCGCACGTGAATGCGGCCGTCTGCGCTCAGATAAGTGATCGAGATATGCGTCTCCAGTTGCGCATGCTGCTGGCGATGGGTCTCGAAAGTTTCTTCGTAAACTTCATCGGCTTCCTTAAAGCCCTGTTCGGCACTGCCGTTTTCCCCATGGATCTCGCGGACGATATTTAGATCGGGATTTTCAATGCGGGAAGTAAAGGCATCCTTGGGATGCAGGATCGGCGCTTTTCCGCTCATGGCTTCTTCGGGATCGAAGACGGCGGGAAGCACTTCGTAGTCCACCTCGAGAAGACGGCAGGCTTCTTCCGCCGCGCCTTCGGATTCTGCAACAACGGCGGCCACACGTTCGCCCACATAGCGGACGACGTTATCAAGAATGTACGTATCATCCGGCTCCACGCGGTAGTCTTCATGCGTTCCCGTGCCGTAAGGAATACGGGGAACATCTTCCCATGTAAAAATAGCGTGCACACCGGGAACAGCCGCTGCCTTATCGCGTCGAATCGCCACGATGCGCGCATGTGCGTGCGGAGAGCGGAGTACTTTAAGATGCAGCATTCCCTCCATCTTGATATCGCCAGTGTAGTGAGCCTGCCCGGTAACAATAGCGGGTCCATGCGGATTGCCGAGATTTCTACCGACACTCTTGCCGGGAAGATCTTCAACGACGTGACAGACACCATTGATGGCATCTTCGATTGCGCGGTAGCCGGTGCAGCGGCAGAAATTACCTTTCAGATGGAAGGGGAGGTCTTTTTTATCCTCCTCAGTGAAAGTGGCCGTCGTCATGATCATGCCTGCAGTACAGAAACCGCATTGATAAGCCTGCGCATTGAGGAAGGCTTTCTGCATGGGGTGCATTTCGCCATTGCAGGCAAGACCTTCCAGCGTGGTAACTTCGCGGCCTTCCGCGCGGAAAGCGGGAGTCAGGCAGCTGTGCACGGGCTTGCCATCAAGCCAGACGGTACATGCGCCGCAGTCTCCGGCATCACATCCCTTTTTGACACCGAACCATCCAAGATCGCGCGCGAAAGTGCGCAGGCATTGTCCGGGGCGTGGCTCTGCATCAAAATTTTTTCCGTTGATTTTGTAACTCATTGGAATGTCCTAGGCGGAAAGTTCTTTGCGGATTTCTTCCGCGAAATGGGAGGTGAGGTGCTTGCGGTGTTCCGGCGAGCCATGTGTATCGATAAGATACTGGTCCATTGGAATGGCATCCAGCGTGCTGCGGATTTCTTCGGCAGAAGGCATGGAGGGAAAGCGATACTGCATCGGACGCAACGTGGAGGCCGTGACCGTCAGGACAAATTCGGCCGTGGTCGGGCAGCGGGTTCCGATGACAAGCGTTTCCGAGCGCCCCTGGTGCGTGAGCGTAAAACGCCGAAACGCATATTTTTTCTTCAGCGCGGATGCGGGCAGAAGAATCGATCGCAGGAGTTCACCGGGCTGGAGAATGTTTTGATGATTGCCGGTGACAAAATCTACGACGGGAACCTGACGTGGCTCGCCATTTCGCGGCCAGAGCGTGCAGATGCCTTCAAGCGATGCCGTGAGCGAAATCATAGGCCCAGCCGGGAGGGACATGACAATGTTGCCACCGACAGAAGCGGCAACCCATATTTTGAAAGAAGAAAGAAACGAATGGCAGCATTCGCTGAAAAGCGGGGCGGCGAGCCAGTCTGCGGGTGCCGTAAAGTGCTCAAGCTCCATGATCTTGCACGTCGCGGCGATTTCCAGTCCCTGATCGGTTACTGTTAAGGACGGCCATTTCAGCAACTCCAGATCGATGAGTGTATCAGTATTTACCTGCGGTTCGGAAAAGAGCCACGTCCCACCGGCAAGCCATGCATGGCCTTTCTCCCATTTAGTGATCGCATCCGCGCTTTCGGGGCGCCGAATCTCGGTGATGGTATTTAAGTCCATGATTTGAGGGGACGTTATGGAGCTTCAAATTTTTCACTCCGGTCGCTTATGATTAAGGGAAGAATTGTCCCGCAAAAGGTATTAAATCAACAGCTTTTATGCAGGTGCTGGTTAAATAACGCGGTCCGGTCGATTTTGTTTTTATAATTTATGGGAGCGGGTTATCAGATGGCATGGTTTCCCCTGCTAAATATAAGGAACTCGGTTTTTTTATAGCAGTGATTTTTTCCTTTTGTCCAGCGCATGCCGCCGATACAGCGGTGGCAAAACCGTCGCCGACCCCGAAGGATTCCATAAACCGTCTCGGGATTAGTGCCAATCCTGGTGCGATAAATCAGAGGACCGGCACGGGTGAGTTGGGTGATTTTATAACCGATAGACTGGGTATTAAAGACAAGGGAATCTTTATAGGTGGGGTTTGGGTAGGAGATGCCAATTACCTGATTTCCGGGGGTGTAAACCCGGGGTCATGGAGTTTTAACAGTCTTTTCATTGCCAGCCTTGGTATCGATGCGGAAAAACTGGTGGGTTGGAAGGGCGGCAGTTTTGGAATCGAGTTTTTGCAATTCGATGGCCAGAATACAAACGCCAAGGCCGGAAGTGTGCAGGGGTATAACTCCCTGCCGGGACCGGCACCTCTTCAACGATCTGAGCTTTACCAGCTTTGGTGGCGACAGGAGCTTTTCGATGGTAAGTTAATTTTTCGCATTGGAAAACTCGTGCCCACGAATGATTTTGGAAATGTACTGCGTCCGGTAAGCCTGGATGACAAGGCGGAGTTTATTCCCGCCATATCCGGATTGCTCTTCACCCCTATTTTCGTGAACCCCGCCATGCTCGGCGTGATGCCCGGCTATTATAACTCCGCCTGCGGGATCACGACGACATTCGTGCCCACGAAAAATTTCTATCTCTCCTACGGCGTGTATGACGGCAATATGGCCAATGGCACACAGACGGGAATGACGGGGCCGCAATTTAATGGCTACTATTTCAATATCTGGCAGGCCGGTGCAACATGGCTGCTTGGCGAAAATAAACTACCTGGCAGCTTCGGGGTGGGAATCTGGAATCAGACCGGAGAATTGAAGGGTAGAAGTGTATCGGAGTGGGGGGCAACTGGAGTGTATCTATTTGGTTCTCAAAGACTTTGGTTCCGCCACCCCGGAAAAGATAACAGTGGTATTACGAGCTATTTCCAGTTCGGGGCAAATAATTCCGAGACCCTGCCCGTAAATCAGTATTTTGGCGCAGGCCTCACCGCTTTCGGCCTCGTTCCAAATCGGCCATTGGATTCCGTGGGCACGGGAATGGCGTGGTCCTGGCTGAACAAAAATGACTTTAACCGCAGTAGCGAGCTGATGTTCCAGACCTACTATCAGGCGCATCTTATTAAGAGTACCTATTTCCAGCCCGCCATGAGTTACATTCCGACTCCTGGTGCCAATGCATCCCTGGGCGGCGCATGGGCACTTACCATGCGGGTCATTGTCCTTTTCTAATGAACGAACTCATCCCTCAGACAGGTGAGATTGAGAAAAAACCGGTTCCCGCTGAGGTCTGGTGCTCCCGCTTCTTTTTATTGTTTTCGGTGGCTCTGGCTGCCCATCTGCCAGAGACTTCCCAGGGGCCTTTGGGCTGGATGTATATCGTCCTTGGCATTTTTGCTTTTGTCATCCTTGCAATTTCACTTTCCGGAAAAAAGCAGACCGTTGCCTTTTCCGAATTAGCACAAACATAAACACATAAATAAATCACATGAGTAAAAGTAAAGGCGACACGAAGTTCGCAGAAGAAGCGACGAAGCTGGCTATCGAATCCGTTGAAAACGGATGGGGTGGACCGTTCGGCGCAGTCATCGTCAAAGATGGCGAAATCATCGGCCGCGGCCAAAACCGCGTGCTCCTTACCGGTAATCCTATTTGGCATGCGGAAGTTACCGCGATCACAGACGCCGTTCAGCGTCTTAACCCAAAAGCGATGCTCGGCAGCAGTTACGGTGAAGGCACCGTGCTGAAGATGATTCCTCGTCCCGCAGGATCACCCGATCCAGTACCCGAGCGTGCAGAAATGCTCAAGGGCTGCGACATCTACATCAACGGCGCCCCTTGCCCGATGTGCATGAGCGCGATTTACTGGGCCCGTATCGACAACGTATTTTTCGGCGGAAGTCTGGAAGATACGAGTAAGATCGGATTCGATGACGCATTCCAATACGAAGACTTCAAGCTTCCCTGGGATCAGCGCAAGAACATCAATGTAACTCCCGGCTTCCACCGCGAGTATTGCCTCGCTTCCTACGAAGCATGGGCGAACAAAAAAGACCGTCACCCTTACTAGGGTTTCGGTAAATTTGCAGGCATGACCTGCGATAATTTCCGCACGGCGGATACGGAAGATTCTTCCGTATCCCCGCTGCCGGAGAGATTCGAAAAAATCGCTTACTCCGAGATGATGAAGCCAAGTTTTTCGAAAACGACAGCGGCTTCTTTCGAATGGAGATAGGTCAGAAACTTTGCTGCTTCTATCTGTGATTTGGAGCTGGTGACCACGGCGGCGGGATAATCAATTTTCGGACCGTCGACCGCAGAAATCGCAAGCGCGATTTTTACTTTTTTAGAGATCAGGGCATCGGTCCTATAGACAATTCCCGCATCGACATTATCCGAAGCAACCGCCGCGAGCGCGGCGCGAACATTCTCTGTGGGAATGACTTTCTCTTTCACTTTTTCCCATACGCCGATTTTTGTCAGATATTCTTTGGCGTAAACACCAGCGGGCACGGCCTCCGGCTGTGCGAGCGCAATTTTTTTAATGTCTGCATTTTCCAGATCTTTCGCGGATTTTATAACAGTGCTGCTGGTCGCGGGTACGATAATGACAAGCATGTTGGAAAGCAGCGCAGTTCGGCTTTTCGCATTGATCAATTCCGCTTTTTCAAGCGCATTCATCTGCGCATCATCCGCGGAAATAAAGACATCGCCGGGTGCTCCATTCTGGAGCTGTCGGGCCAGTATATTGGAGCCGGCGAAATTAAAGGTCAATTTGTCGCCACTGGCCTTTTCATAAGCCGGTGCAATCTGCTGCAACGCATCCGTGAGACTCGCGGCTGCGAGCACGTGGAGTTCAGTTGCATTCGCCGCCGTGAATGAGAAGAGCGCAAGGAGAGGAAGAAAAAGGCGATTGATTATTTTCATTTGGAAGAAGATTTTGCGATTTCGGCTTCGGTTGCCTTGACGAGTGCAAATACGGTATCGCCCTTTTTAAGTTTCATGGTCTTCAGCGACTTGGTGGTAATGATCGAGGCGATATCACCAACCGCGGTGGCGACGATGACTTCCGAAACGACTTTGTCCGAAACGATGGATTTACTTTTCCGGCGATCTGATTGCGTGTGCTTAGTCTGGTGTGGGCGTGTTAAATCCTGGATAACGCATGCTAAATTTAATTCATAATTCGGAGCAAGCTCACAGTAGGAATATGGCATTATAGACGCTCAAAGAGTATTAATCTTTTTCTCGCTTCTGCCTCTGCGAATATTAATTATGAATTTGCCCGAAACGGATCTGTATTAAGCAGCGCCACTATTTATATCCCTTCCAAAATGAATATTTTCACAATCAGCACGTCCGTTACTCT
>JBDSIH010000464.1:0-2775 GCA_039918055.1 Chthoniobacterales bacterium | reverse complement strand
TCTATATTATGATCAGCCGCCGCGCGAACCTGGAAATTGAGGGCATCAACCTGCCGGGGCATTTCATCGCGCGACACGAAGATGTCTATTTCGATCCCTTTCACAAAGGCCGCATTCTCACGCAGGGCGATTGCCGGGAAATCCTTTCCAAACAAAATCTGCCTTTCGATTCAAAGCACCTCATGCTCGCAACCCCGCGCCAGATTTTTGTCCGCGTGCTCGCCAACCTGCTTTACGTTTATGACCTGGAGGAAGACGCCGAATCCCATGCCAAGGTGGAAAGCTGGATCAAAGCGCTTACCGCTCACTCGCTGATAAAGTAGCGTTCTGGATACCGGAATCGCTTATGAAAACTGAGGTCATCAATACCGGCACGGAGCTTTTGCTCGGCAATGTTATCAATACGCATGTCGCGTATTTTGGTCAGCAGTTATTCAAACTCGGCCTGCGCATCAACCGGCAGACCTGCATTCCCGATGGCTCGGAAATCGGAGTCGTCCTGCAGGAAACCTTTGGTCGTTGCGATGTGGTGCTGGTAACCGGAGGGCTCGGCCCGACAACGGATGACATCACGCGTGAAGTGGTGGCAGAGCTGTTGGGCCGCGAACTTCTCTTCGATGAGTCGATTTTAAAATCGATCAGCGAACGCCTGACGAAACGCAGCATTCCTGTACAGGAACGGATGAAACGCCAGACCATGGTTCCCAAAGGTGCTGCCGTTTTGGTAAATCATAATGGCACTGCACCCGGTCTTTATTTGCCCGCTACAAGATCCGCACAGGGCCAGACTCCGCACATTTTTCTGCTGCCTGGTCCACCGCGGGAACTGAAGCCCATGTTCGAGCAATACGTGCTCCCTATTATTGTTTCGCTCTTACCTGCCGATGCACCAAAAATCGAATCGCGCAATTACCGCGTCATCGGCCTGGGTGAATCCATTGTGGAGAGTCGCATTGGTTTTGAACTCAGCCAGATCCCTGATCTGGAGGTCGGTTACTGTGCACGCCCGAACGAAGTCGATCTCCGCCTGATCGGACATCCCGACCTGTTGGATCAGCATGAACCGAAAGTCCTGGAAGCATTGGGGGAAAATCTTGCCTCCCGTTCGGATGAATCTCTCGAAACCGTTATCGTAAATGAACTGACGAAGGCATCGCTGAAAATAGCCGTGGCCGAATCCTGCACCGGCGGCCTGCTTGCAAACCGCATCACCAATGTCCCCGGCGCATCTGCCATATTTCTGGAAGGCTTTGTCACCTATGCCAACGAAGCCAAAATGCACACACTCGGAATTTCTGAAGAGCTACTTGCCCGGCACGGCGCCGTAAGCGCCGAAACCGCATCCGCAATGGCGGAGCACACGCTCGAAAAATCCGGCGCAGATTTTGCACTATCGACGACGGGCATCGCCGGTCCCGGCGGCAGCTCGGAGGAAAAGCCCGTAGGCACGGTCTTCGTGGGTTTTGCCGAACGCGGCCAGCCTGTGCAGGCGCATAAATATTTTTTCAAGATGGATCGCGAGACATTCAAATACGTCACCACGCAAACCGCACTGGATTTATTGCGCCGACGCCTGGCACATCGCGCTTAATTCGCGAGTGCTTTCGTGTACGACGCGATTAGTTGCTCCATTTTGCGATCGAAGGAAAGTTCCCGACTGCAGAATTCATACGCGGCTTTTTCAAGACGTTTACGGAACTCCTGATCTTCGCCAAGCCGCAACATCGCCGCCGTAAGTCCGGCTTCATCCCGCACTTCGACAAGCAGACCGTTTTCTTCGTGTCGCACGAGTTCGGGAATTCCTCCCCCGCGCGAGCCGATCACGGCGCGACCCATTGCAAAAGCCTGCGGAATCACCAGCGGCTGCGCATCGTGGATGGAGGGGACGACCAGTGCCGTCAGCGCAGCCATGGCTTCGGGAATATCTTTCCGAAAGCCCGTGAGCAGAATGGGCGATTCTCCATTTGGAAATGCCGCCAGAATTTCCTCCTTCAGCTTTTGCTCGATATTTCCTTTTCCGGTTCCGCGTCCGATCATGATGAACCGATAATTCGGATGCGTCTTCAGCACTTCTAGCGCCGAACGTAAAAAAATGCGCTGTCCCTTTTCCCCGCGCAGCATGGCGACAACACCAAAAAGCGGCGCACTCTCCGCAATTCCCAGTTCATGCCGAAACGCGGAACCATCAATCTCCGGATTGAATACTTTGGTATCAACGCCCACGCCCACGACATCGATATGATCGGCGGGAACTTTTGATTCATTCCGTAATCGCTCGGCGATAAACTCCGCCGTAGGAATCACACGACGGCAGCCGTAGCGGTAAATAAAGCTCCGCGTCCATGTCATGTGATGCGACAGGCTGATATTCCGTGAGCGGACAACCGGGACCCCTGCGACATGCAGCGGATAGCAAAGCCAGGAATCCTTGGGGCTGTTTGTGTGAACAACGTCAGGTTTCCATTTACGGATAATTCCGAAAAGAGCAATCGTCGCGAGCGGATTGATGCTTGTCCTCATGCGAGTGGGAAAGCAGGGAATCTCCAATTCGCGCGCGCGTGGAAGCAACGCCGCTTCGGGATCGCAGACAATCGCCACGAAATGGCCGCGCTGGATCATCCAGTTCGCCTCGGCAAGAAGACGTTCTTCCTGTCCTCCCCAGTTTCGACTACTCTCGGTTCGCAATATCCTCATGACGCGTGAATGGCGGAATTTACTAGCGCCTCAGGACAAAATCCCGCAGAAAAAGAATGGCAATGACATCCGCAATTTTTG
>JBDSIH010000463.1:0-2829 GCA_039918055.1 Chthoniobacterales bacterium | reverse complement strand
TCCTTCCTGCTGCTCAAAATTATCCCCTTCCGCGATGATCTATTTTGAGCAGCTCGTAAAAGACGAAGCTTGTCTCTAGTTTTTCGACAAGCCAGACGCTTGGGCAGGATTGGTCCACCAGACAATTTCAGTGCAGGGCGTAGAGACAGTCTTGCCAGCTTCGTATTTCAGCACAATTGGACGTAATGTCCGCTTGCCACAGATTGCCGGAGCCTGAACTTCAAACTCGATATCCTGACTTCCATACGCCGGGATCGATTCCACTTTCACTTCAGGATTGTCGGTGAACCAGCCGGGTGCCGCATACAGCTTTACGTTTCCAGCAGGCAGGGCTTTTGGAGATGGATTCCATACCGTGGCCTTAATCTTTAGGCGTGTATTAGGCGTCACTTCCAGAATTGCTGCTACCCCACGTGGCGCGCCACTGATTTTCATGGAGACGAGAGGATCGAAATCTTTTAGCGCCAGCAGGGAGGCATGGGTATCAAAGCCGGGCATCGTCAAGGTCAGTTTTCCATTCTTCATCTCGTAGGGCACTTTCTGGATGTCTCGCGATCCTTCATGCACCATGAGCAGCATTTTCAAATCCGGCGCTTGTTTCTGCCAGTCCAGCGTTAGTTGAAATGCCGGAAGCGGCGCATCATTCAGGCTCACCATACCGACCATCTGATTTCCCTTCGCATCGGCGAGAGGAAGCTCAATGCGCGTCTTCCATGATTGACGTTCGGGCAGGCTGGTCTGCGCAAAAGGCTTCACGCCGGAATATTTCAGATAGGCATCCAGTAGATGATACATTCCGGGCCCTTCCTGCATGGTGTCCCATTCGTAGGCCATCGGTCCGGACTCATACATCGTTCCCAGCATGATGGCACTATAGAGCGAATGTCCCTTGCCATAATTATTAATGATCAGGGATGGCAGGCCTGAGGCCCCTCCCATTCCCATGCCGATCACTTCGCCGGATATCATTTTGACTTTCTTAAAATCAAAGCCGGAAAAATGCCATGGCCCGATTGCCTGCGCTACTGGATGAGTCGAGTCCGGTTGCGCCCAGCTCTCTTCCACGCGTTTCATAAGTTCATCCGCATGCAGCGCGCGGAAAACCTCGGGATCCAACCCACCTCCAACAGGTGTCTGCGCGTTGGCCAGAGCCTCCTGTGCTTTTTTCACATCCATCTTTTTGGCATTTTCCTCAGGTCGAATGCCGAAGACGTCAAGCAATGTCATCTGAGGGCGATCATATTCATCCAGGGCTCCGGCCCATCCGTCGCCGATAATACATCCCCCATCCTTTACCCACTGAGCAAGTTTTGTTGCCGCTGCGCCGGGCATATACTTCGTTCCAATCATGCAGACGGCGGATACATCTTTGAGCCCGCCCGCTTCGATCTGGCGCGGACTGATCCAACGCACGGGATAACCCAGCGCACGTAAAATTGCGTAGATCCTGTATGGACTATCAAACATGCTGCTGTATGCGCCGAATGTCGTCTGCGGCAGCGATAAATCGTTGCGGCTATAATAAAGCGCCACTGGTTTAACGGCCATTGCAGGCTGCGCCGTACCCAGAATTTTCTCAAGACGATGCGCCTCGTGATTTGCATCGGCCTCCGCAGCCAGCTTATCGCGCGGGGTGCCATCCGCATTCAGCATTCCCCACATGACATACACCCAATTGCCGGGTGAAGGAACATAGCACCAGGTGCTGATGCCTTTTATTCCTTTGCTCAGCATGTTCCAGTACGTGCGGGCCATGATGCGGGGATCCTGACCGTGCACATTAAACTCACTATTCATCAACCGTCGATTTCCCGTGAAGCTGAGTAGAAAATCCGTATCGCAACCTACAAAGTAATCGCCCGTGCTATAGGCATCCCAGCCGAATTGAGGCTGCCCCTCAAAAGCAACATTGATCAGGTCTTCGAAATCCATCGGGCCCACCGAGGTAAACCCCGGAGACATAATGCTGAGACACGATGCCTGACTGGTCACGTTACGATGCTTTGGATCATTCGCAACAATGGCCTTGCGCTTCTCAGTGAGAGTTTCCACATAGGCCAATCCGCTGAATTCCCGAAAAGCAAACCACGCCGCTTTGTTCTCATCGGTATTTTTTGGAAACGGGACAGCGTCAAAATTTTCGTAGCTGGTATTCCACAATGCATTAAGCTTCGCAATGGCGCCAAAACGCTTTTCAAGGAACTTGTGAAACTCCGCGCGCGCCGTGTCTCCATAATCGAGTATGCCACTTGATTCCCCACAGAGCATATAGTCCTCCACCTCGTCCATATCCTTGAAATTTTGCACATCTTTACCGAGCTGTGCAGAGGCTTCCTGCCGAAAGGGAAGATAGGAAAAGCTGAACGCGGCGCTGGTTTTTCCCTCTGAATTGGCATAGCGGCCTACCGGATCCGGGTGGTTTTTTAGGAGCTCGGTCAGAACGTGGGTCGTCTCGGGCTGCACCAGCGTATAGATGCCGTACTTAGTGGAACCATTTGTCCAGCCATGGTCGCGATTGAATCCCAGTTGAAGCACCGCAGGGTAATCCTTGAAGGATGCCAACGCGTTGCACATTCCCAATTGGAGTTGTTTTTCCCGATCCTGCTCGCCTGCAAAGAACGAGGAGTGCATCACCAGTGGCAATGCGGGTTGCATTCCCTTCGGAGCTTGCTCGGCCTGCATGGCGCCACCTTCGGACGGCAGTTTTTTCCAATCGTCTTTTGCGGGATTAAACGCCGCATCATCGGAGAGGATCACGCAATCGATTCCCGTTTTTCCTCTCAGCTGACCCTTTGCATATGTGAAGGAAATCGTCGCATCCATGGCATG
>JBDSIH010000462.1:0-4622 GCA_039918055.1 Chthoniobacterales bacterium | reverse complement strand
GATAGAGGTGCTCGACCACGCGGATTTCCACGGTTTCCTTTTTGTGGTTACGCAGTTTGATTTCAATCGACTCGTCTGCCCAGTGATCGGAGTTGTCGATTTTCAGATCGGTGCGACGACGCTCTCCGGTGATGTCGAATGCATTGCCGGTATAAATGCGAATGGTTTCATCCTTCGGCGTGTGATCGATGACATTCTCTCCGGTGAATTCGATCTGCTTTCCATCCTGTTTATAAAAGCGGACACGTCCCTTTGGCAGCGGCATGCCGAGGTGATTGGCTTCGGAGTTTTTAAATTCACGCATGACGGCGACCTTGGTATCGCTCTCGGCTCCGAATTCCTCATTGCGGCGAAGATTGGAGAGACCGTTTCCCCGCCAGCGGTTCCAGTCGATTCTCAGGCCATCATAAACATAAATTTTTTCGGATTTTATGCCGGAGGCACGGATAAATTCCACCTGCTTGGTTTCGTGGTCGTGGAGCGTGGCGGGACGTTGCAAGGTATAGAGGTGATATTCATCGAAGGTCTTTTCGGTGACAGGCGAACCTCCTCTGCCATTACTTATACTAGCTCGATCCATTAACATGCCCTCAACTTGTCCGCCATATTGCGGTTGAATTTTATTTACGTCGCCCGCCATGAGTTTGATATGCGCATTTTCGAATGTCTTGCCGCTCTGGTTATCCATGGTGACCCAGCCGATGATGTCGAGGATGTCGCTGTTTTCTGGAGCAACGACGTTATAATCCGCCTCCCAGCTCATGCCGCCGGTGATGTAGCTAAGTTCGGCATCCAGTTTTCCCGCCTGGCTGCTTTCCAGCTTCCACGCGATCATGGGTTTTAGAATCGTATCATCACCGAGCGAGGGAAAGAGCGGTTGCCCCGGCAGAGTGAACTGTAACTTCCCATCCACTTCAATAATCGGCTGGCTGACGCCGTTATTGCCACCGTAACCCATCTGGACCTGAGCATATTGCTGTCCATAGCGCTGCATGGCCTGTTGCGAATGTGTCACATAGCCGCTGCGGATTATTTTTCCCTGCACGGTGTGGTCGGGTTGATTGCCAGTGCGCACGACAAAATCAATCGTCTTACCTTCGAAAATCGAGAGCAGTAACTCCTGCGATACAGGATCGTTGCGATAATTCTGCTCAAGAATCTGCAATGTTATCTTGCTGGAGGGGTCGCGCAAAATGACCGAATCCGGTTCCAGGTGGGAGGTCGTGTTACTGAAGTTGATATCCGTGACGCCGGATTTCAAATCGAGTGATACCGTATCACGCACGACGGCAAAATTCTGGTTGTAAATTGTCAGCGAGGGCTCTGCGGCAAAGGCCGTCAGCGCGGTAAGAAGCAGCGTGGTTGAAAGGAGGGTTGTTTTCATAATTTTTAGAAATGAGAGTTACCAGGAGTAAACGACTTTATAGGTGAGGGTCTTTTCTTCGTCAGGTTTCAGTGAGACACGAAATTCGACTTCCTGTGCATTGAGTTTTGTAAAGTCGCTGGTCTTTTCCGTGATTTCCCAATTGATCCAGCGGTAAAGATGCTCGACCACGCGAATTTCCACGCCTTCTTTTTTGTGGTTGCGCAATTTGATCTCAAAAGATTCCGTCGCCCAATGTTGGGAATTATTAACCTGGAAGTTCGTGCGGCGTCTCTTGCCGGTTAGATCGAAGGCATTGCCTGTATAGATGCGAATGGTTTCATCCTTCGGCGTGTGATCGATCACATTTTCTCCGGTGAATTCTATTTGCTGCCCATCCTGTTTGTAGAAGCGAACGCGGCCTTTCGGCAGCGGCATGCCGAGGTGATTGGCTTCGGAGTTTTTAAACTCACGCAACACGGCGATCTTCGTATCGCTTTCCGCGCCGAATTCTTCATTCTCGCGGCGACTCCGCATGTCATATCCCCGCCAGCGGTTCCAATCAACCTTCAGACCGTCATAGATATAAATCTTTTCGGATTTTACGCCGGAGGCGCGGATGAATTCGACCTGCTTGGTTTCATGGTCGCGAAGCGTGGCTGACCGTTGAAGCGTATAGAGATGATACTCATCAAATGTTTTTTCCGTCACGGGTGGTCCGCTCTTAGCTTTAAAATCTTCTTTTCTCTCCGTGGTGGAGAATCCATTCACCTCTCCGCCCAGCCGTTGAATTTTATTCACATCGCCGGCCATGAGTTTGATATGCGCGTTTTCGAAAGTCCGGCCGCTCTGGTTATCCATCGTGATCCAGCCGATGACATCGAGCGCATCGCTGTCTTCAGGGGCGACAACATTGTAGTCCGCTTCCCAACTCATGCCGCCGGTGATGTAGTTGAGTTCCGCATCGAGTTTTCCCGGTTTGTTGGATTCCAGCTTCCAGGCGATCATTGGTTTGAGAATCGTGTCATCGCCGAGTGAAGGAAACAGGGGCTGGCCAGGAAGGCCGAATTGAATTTTGCCATCCACCTCGACGATAGGCTGCTGCCCCGGGCCATTATTTCCGCCCATCTGCAAACGCGGAGAAGCTGACAGGAAGCCGCTGCGAATGATTTTCCCCTGCACGGTTCGATCAGGTTGATTCCATTGTCGGACGAGAAAATCAATCGTCTTGCCCTCAAAGAGCGAGAGCAACAATTCCTGCGATACCGGATCATTGCGGTAATTCTGCTCCAGAATCTGTAATTTCACCTTACCCGAGGGGTCACGCAGAATGACCGAATCCGGCTCCATATGTGCGGTCGTATTGCTGAAGTTGACATCGGTAATGCCGGATTTCAGATCCAGCGCCACGGAATCGCGTACGACTGCAAAGTTCTGATTATAAATGGTCAATGCAGGATCTGCAAAAACAGGAACGGTCGCGGCCGCAAAGGAAACCGCAAAAAAGAGGGCTTTCATAAGTTTAAAATCTGAGGGGGCAGATGCGAAGAATGATAATGGTTCATAGAGATAACGCGATTCCATCCTCATTTTTCCGAATTATTTTGTGCTTACTGCTAATTAGAATTGTTCTTGATATAATCAGTGGGTGGCACCACGTTGACTTTAGCAATGAGAAAGGATCTCAATCACATCACTGGTGACTACGAGGAGACGATCAGCCACAACGGGCTTCGGTTAACGAAGCAGCGGCGGCAGGTTTTCGACGTTCTTTTGAATAAGCGTGACCATCCGACGGCCACGGAAGTCTTTATTCGGGTGAAAGGCCAACTGCCAAGTATTTCATTAGCAACGGTTTACAACTGCCTTGAAACTCTTGTGGATTGTGGTCTGGTTAAGCAGGTTAATGTAGACCGCGAGCCGACCCGGTATTGCCCGAATCTTGAGGATCATGGTCATTTCGTCTGTGAATCCTGTGGGCATGTCACTGATATTGAACTCATTGCTCCAAAACCAGAACCGCAGGACAGCATTTATGAGCTTCCGCAGGGTTCGGTGGTCACCTCGCAGGAAGTTACCGTGCGTGGGTTGTGCCCAAACTGTTCCAACAAAAACTAATTTATGAAATCGCTGCAGATCAAAGACCTTTACGTAAACATCGGAGATAAAGAAATCCTCCGAGGCCTATCCCTTGAAATTCCTCAGGGCGAAGTGCATGCCATCATGGGGCCAAACGGTTCCGGCAAAAGCACGCTCTCCAAAGTAATGGCGGGTCACCCAAGCTATACGGTCGTTTCCGGCGATGTGCTCATGGATGGCAAAAGCATCCTCAAGCTAGCACCCGACGAGCGTGCACGTGCGGGGTTGTTCCTGGCGTTCCAGTACCCGATGGAAGTTCCCGGCGTCACGATTGCAAATTTCATCCGCGCCGCTGTCCGTGCCCGCATGGCGGAAGGTGAAGAACTCGATGCCACGGAATACTACGCCGAGCTTTACGAGAAAATGGACGCGCTCCAGATGCCGCGCACTTTTACATCCCGTGCGGTCAATGAAGGCTTCAGCGGTGGTGAGAAAAAACGCTGCGAAATTCTTCAGATGGCGATGCTCAAGCCCCACTACGCCGTGCTCGATGAGACGGATAGCGGATTGGATATTGATGCATTGAAGGTTGTTTCCAATGGTGTCAACGCACTGCGTGGCCCCGAAGTTGGAATGATTGTCATCACTCATTACGAGCGTCTTCTTCAGTACATCGTGCCGGATAAAATTCACATCATGGAAGAAGGCCGGATTGTTCGCAGTGGCGATAAGTCACTGGCGGGACGTCTGGAAAAAGAAGGCTACGAGAGCTGGATCAAGGACGAAGTGCCAGCAAACGCATAAAGGAAAAAAGGGATATGAGTACGGATACCAAAACAGAAATCGGGATTGACCGCTCGATCGGTGATTTCAGTTATGACGTCAATTACGAATTCGACGCCGGCACGGGTCTTTCGGAAAAGACGATTGATTACATTTGCGATGTCAAAAAAGATCCCGAGTGGATTCGCGAATTTCGTAAGGACGCGTATCGCAAATTTCTCGACAAGCCGATGCCGACCCATTGGGCGAGCACGGATCTTGAGAACATCATTTTCAACAACATCCGCTATTATCTTTCGCAGGGCACGCAGCCAAAAAAACGCTGGGAAGATGTTCCCGAGGATGTTAAGCGCACGTTTGAGCGTCTCGGTATTCCCGAGCAGGAGCGCAAATTTCT
>JBDSIH010000461.1:0-1597 GCA_039918055.1 Chthoniobacterales bacterium | reverse complement strand
TTGATCTCCTTACCGCATTTCAATGTTACCCAATTTGAAAGCGGCTCATCTATTTCGCCACGCTGGATAAAAGCCACCTCAGCCAGATTTATTACGAGCATTCGATTTTTGTTCATCTCAAATTAGGACACTGCCAAATTGTCTGATCGTTTAAATTTGGCTCTACTATCAAATCACCTTCACAGAAACTATTCCGGTGCGCCCGCAGTGCGAAGCATGGCGATTTCCTCCTGGGTACTTCTTCCCTCCGGCCATCCATGCTCATGACAACGCGCCCATCCAAGGGGGGTCACTTTTATCGGTTCCTCTGGCTCAGCAAATCCCAATCGCTCCTGTTGAAAAGTGGCTTCCACTGAAAAATCTGCGCCTCTTTCAATGAAGAGGCGAAGCAGGGGAATACCGAAATTCTTATAGCATGCCACCACACGAAAAATCGGAGTCCCTCCGCCAATCCCATTTTCGTTCACAGGCTGTTTGGCATTGATGTCGGCCCCTTTTTCTAGCAACAATTTCGCACACTCCAGTTCATTATATTTGGCGGCCAGATGAAGCAGGGTAGCACCTTTCAAATCGGGTTGCTGTGGAGATTCCATTTCGTCAATCTTGCGATGAATCAGCGTGCTGTCTTTATCGAGATATTCTGCCAATAGATCGGCCCTTCCGCGGTGAATGGCCATTTGGGAAGAGGGATGCCATTGCGTGGCTCCCGCATTAATCAGGGTTTCGATGACTTTTCCGCGCCAGGGTTTGCGCGAGTAGGTATCGAGTGCAATGAGCAGCGGATAGCTTCTGCTGTCCTTTGGCTTTATTTGGATGTTGGGATCAGCCCCTTTCCTGAGAAGAAATTCCACGCCTTCCAGGTTCAAAAACTCGCAGCATCCGCAGAGGCATTCCGAAAGCCGCTCGCGCGGCACAAACGGCTCAATCAAGTGGATGACATCCCAGTGGTTTGTAAGTAATGCGCGGCTAAATGCGTCAAATGCAATCTGAGAATTGGGATGGGCGCTCTTCAGAAATAATTTAACCGTCTCCGCATTTCCGGCGTCAGCAGCGGTAACAAATGCAGGGCCATCAGCAAGACGGCCATGAAGAAAAGCGGATGCATACGGGTCGGCACCTTGTCTGAGCAATTCTTCAACGTTCTCAATGTCATTGGCTTTCGCGGCATTTGCCAAATCGGGTTTTGCACCGAGCAACTTGAAATAATCGTAAATTTCCCTTCTTGCCGAGCTCAAAGGCTCACAGCCAGTGGCCATGGTATGAGCCAGCGTATTTATCGGAGTTTTTCCTCGATGGTCTGGGCGATGGAGCAAGTAAGGATATTTTTCGGCCAAATACCGGGCGCTCCGAACGCGTCCGCCCTGCGCCGCATAGGCCAATGACGTGTGATTCTGATTAAAATAGCCGTCTTCGCCCTCATGCAGGGGCTGATTGAGTAACTCCGGATGATTGGCCAGAATTGTTTGCAGTTTTTCCACATCATCCGCATCAATGGCCGCACGCAGTTGCTTCCATGGCGGAGGAAGATTTCCGGGTTCAAGACGTTGTTTGAGATGCGTCCAGGATTTGAAACCATATTCGCGGGCTATCGCAAATT
>JBDSIH010000460.1:0-2264 GCA_039918055.1 Chthoniobacterales bacterium | reverse complement strand
ACCAATTCAGCGAACTTACGGGACAATTGAGTGCAGTGCCTGTTCCTGAGCCTTCGACAATTGCGTTGCTTGCCGCAGCGGTTGCCGGGGTTGTTCTCTTCCGCCGCCGTTTCGCACGCTGATTATTTTGGCGGTTCCGGCCTTGGCGGCGGTTGTTTAAACACTGCTTTGTTCGGTTCCTGCTGCAAATCGAAGGTGTGTCTTACGACTAATGCGCTTGCGTAGGCTCAGCAAATTTACTGGAGGAACCTAAAACTCCCCGCAGATATTCAGGCAAAAGATGTTGTGCGTATCACCTAAGTATCAGCCCTAAATTAAGCGGACTTCATCGGCTTTTCTTTAGATTTGGAAGGAAGATGGTAAGCAGTCCTAGGAGTGGAAGGAAGGCACATACGCGGAAAACAAAATCGATACCGGTATGATCTGCCAGTTCACCCAGTACCGCAGAGCCGATGCCGCCCATGCCGAAGGCGAAGCCAAAGAAGAGACCTGAGACCAAGCCGACGCGTCCGGGAAGAAGTTCCTGCGCATAGACGAGGATTGCGGAAAAGGCAGATGCCAGAATCACTCCGATCGGCACGGTGAGAATCCCTACCCAAAGCAGGTTTGCATGCGGAAGTGTGAGGGTGAATGGGGTGACGCCTAGAATGGATATCCAGATGACGAGCTTGCGGCCATAGCGATCTCCGAGCGGCCCGCCGATAATGGTTCCAACCGCCACCGAAGCAAGAAACAGGAAAAGAAACATCTGCGAGCTCTGAATGGAGACTCCGAATTTGTGGATGAGATAAAAGGTATAGTAGCTGCTGACGCTCGCGAGGTAGAAATATTTGGAAAAGATAAGCACCATCAACACAATGATCGTGGCAATGATTCTGCGCCTCGAGAGTTCCGGAGCAGTGGAAATGGAGGCATGGGTTTCAGGCTGTGCCCACAGGATGACGAGGTGACCTTTATACCATGCACCTATTTTCACGAGAATGATGATGCCGCCAATCGCCGCTAAGCAGAACCATGCGACGTGATGCAGTCCTCGCGGCACGATAATCAATGCGGCTAGCAGGGGGCCTAGCGCGCTGCCGGCATTGCCACCGACCTGAAACAGGGATTGTGCGAATCCATGGCGTCCTCCTGACGCAAGGCGCGCGATGCGGGATGCCTCGGGATGAAAAATGGAGGAGCCCATACCGATAAGTCCGGCGGAAAGCAGCACCATCGCAAAACTTCCCGCGAGTGAAAGCAATACCAGACCGATCAATGTGAGCGCCATACCGATGGCAAGCGAGCAGGGGAGAGGGTGCGAATCCGTATACAAACCGATGACAGGCTGCAGAAGCGAAGCGGTAAGCTGGAAGGCGAGGGTAATAAGACCGACCTGTCCGAAAGTCAGCGAAAAGTTATCCTTTAACAGGGGATAAATCGCAGGCAGGACGCCCTGGATTGTATCATTAAGAAGATGCGAAAAACTGACGGCGAGAATGACGGTAAGAACAGTGCCGCCAATTACGTTTTTTTGCGCTGCGGATTGTTGCTTTGTGTTTGCTTTCGTTTCGTTTTCCATCGCCGCTAATGATAAGACAACATCCTGCGACAAAACGAAAATGAATTACTGCGGCAGACGTCGCGGCTATTTGTGGAATACACGGACGGATGTTTCTGAATTATGAATTTTTTGCATCTGAGCGCCTGAACTGCGTGCGATATCCGGTGGGGGTCATGCCGACTTTTTTACGGAATAAGGTAGCCATGTAGGAAAGATCGGGAAAGCCGCAGCTCTCGGCAATGTCATTAAGTTTCAGAGAGGTGGTCTCCAGCAGGTGAAGAATGTGCTCGATCTTCATCGATTGAATACTTTCGAGAATGGAATGGCCGAGATATTGCTGGAAGCGCCTTTCAAGTGTACGCCGCGACATGGGGATATTTTTGAAAATTTGTTGGATAAGCAGGGGCTCATGGATATGGGTGCGAATATATTGGAGCGCCATGTTTACGTGAATGTCATTTGTCTGCGTGGCATCGGCGGATTCCCGGGCAATGACTCCGGCTGGTGCAATCAGAATGGGCCTGGCCGGGGGCTTTCCTTTGCGAATCAGGCTAAAAAGCAGTTTGGCGGCTTCATAGCCGATCTGGGAGGGACAATTCTCCACGCTTGATAAGTGAGGGTGCCTTGTCTGACAAAAAAACTCGTCATTTCCATAACCGACAATCCCGACCGTTTTCCCAATGGCTAGATCAAGAACATCGCAGGCATTCCAAATATCCGA
>JBDSIH010000459.1:0-17179 GCA_039918055.1 Chthoniobacterales bacterium | reverse complement strand
ACCCGGCATCGTATCCGCGCATTCATGAGTCAGCACGAATGCCAGGTCTGCCACGGCATGCGGCTCAAGCCGGAGATACTTGCCATCACGCTGGAGCGCACGACCGGGAAAGGCGTCAATATTCACGAATTTTGCGCCATGACGGTGAAGGACGCCGTTCAGGTGGCCAGCGAACTGAAGCTTTCAACGACGGAACTCGATATCGTAACCGAAGTGATGCGGGAAATTCAGACGCGTCTGCATTTTCTAATGGAGGTCGGCCTAGGCTATCTCAGCCTTGATCGCGAAAGCGGAACACTCTCCGGGGGTGAGGCGCAGCGTATTCGTCTCGCCACGCAGATTGGCTCCGGCCTTGCGGGTGTGTTGTACGTATTGGATGAACCCAGCATTGGATTGCACCAGCGGGATAATGACCGTCTCATTGGAACCATGCAGCGTCTGAGAGATCTTGGTAATACGGTCATCGTCGTGGAACATGACGAAGATACCATTCGCGCCGCAGACCATATTATTGATCTAGGGCCCGGAGCCGGGCCACGCGGGGGATACATCGTGGCACAGGGCACGCTGGAAGAAGTGATGAAGTCCGAGACTTCTCTGACCGCGCAGTATCTTTCCGGCGAGGCAAAAATATCCGTCCCGCGTGTGCGCGTTGCTCCCCGTAAATCCAAGGAAAAAGGCGCGTTGGCGGGCGATGGCTGGCTCACGGTGATTGGTGCCGTGGAAAATAATCTTCAGAATCTCACCGCGGCATTTCCGATTGGCTGCCTGACCTGTCTTTCCGGCGTATCGGGAAGCGGAAAGTCCACGCTCGTGAATGATATTCTTCAGCGCAGCATCTTTCGTCATCTTTACCGCTCCAAGGAAAAACCCGGTGCGCATCAATCCATCGTTGGCATGGATCAGATTGATAAGGCTATTGTCATCGATCAGGATCCGATCGGACGCACTCCGCGTTCAAATCCCGCTACCTATACAGGTGCGCTTGGCCCGATCCGCGAACTCTTCAGCCAGCTTCCTGCGGCCCGCATTCGCGGATACGACGCGGGAAGATTTTCATTTAACGTAAAAGGCGGACGCTGCGAGCATTGCGAAGGAGATGGATTTCTCAAAATCGACATGCACTTTCTCGCAGACGTCTATGTGGAATGCGAAATCTGCCACGGCAAACGGTATAACCGTGAAACGCTGGAAATTACCTACAAGGGGAAAAACATCGCCGATATTCTTGCGATGACGATCGATGAGTCCGCGCGTTTCTTCCGCAATGTGCCTACAATTTCCGATAAGCTAACGACGCTTCAGGATGTGGGACTAGGGTATATCCATCTCGGGCAGTCCGCCACCACGCTTTCTGGCGGAGAGGCCCAGCGCATCAAGCTTGCCGCGGAGCTTGCCAAACGCTCCACGGGGCGGACTTTTTACATTCTCGACGAACCGACCACAGGACTGCATCTTGCGGATATTCATACGTTGCTTGAAGTGCTCATGAAATTGAGAAATTCCGGAAATACATTGGTCGTCATCGAACATAATCTGCACGTTCTTAAATGTGCGGACTGGATTATAGACCTTGGACCGGGAGGCGGCTCGGAGGGTGGTAAAATTATTGCCGAAGGCACACCTGAAGAGATTGCCGCCAATCCGAAGAGCGTCACCGGAACGTATTTAAAAGAAGTGTTAAAGCGATGAAGAAACTAATTTTCCTTTTAGCCTTTGGTGTATTTACAGCTTCCGCTTTCGGCGGTCTCTACGAAGAGGCTATAAATGCCCTGAATGAAGAGGTCTATTCTGTGGCGGTCTATAAGCTGGAAAAATTTCTGGCACAGAAGCCACCGGCGGTTGAGGTGAAGAAGGCAAAAGTTGCGCTTGCCCAGGCGTTGCTTTCCAGTGGAGAGGCTGGCCGCGCCATTGCCTGTTTGCAGGATACCGCATTTGCCGAGGATCCTTCCGCGCAAATTCTTCTGGCACAGGCCCTGAGCAAAACAGGAGATTATCCCGGCGCGTTACGGATTTTTGAAAAACTGCGTAGCAGCGCCAGCGGACAGGAAAAGGAACAGGCCTATCTTGGCTCTGCCGCGATGTTGGAAGCATTGAAGCGCTCCGATGAAGCTCTCGAGGTTCTTCATTTTGCATTCACTACGCCATTGATTCAAAACAGGGCATATCTTCTAGCCGCGGAAATTCATCTCTCGAAAGGTGATTTCCCTGCGGTGAAAAAGGATTTGCAGCTTCTTAATAATCCACGGGATGCGGAGAGGCTTGCATCGCAGCTTCTGGCCGCGCGCCTCGCCTTTAAAGAAGGAGACATCAACAAATGTGCCGCTCTTTATGATGAGGTCATCCAGAAATCCAAGCACATCGATCCCCGGCTTGCCATTACTGCGGTCGATGAACTCGCAGACGCCTATGCCAACTCCGCCCGCCTGCAGAACGCGGAGGATTTGCTGGAAAAATTTATCGAGGGTAATGCCGCAAATCCCGACCTCGCAGAAGTGTTCTTCAAGCTGGATGAGATTTATTTTCGTCAGGGAGACGGTGCGAGCCCGGAGCTGAAAAAATGGGCATTGGAAAAAGGAACGGAACGTGGCGCGCTCGCACAGTATTTTGCAGGGCTGCTTAATTTGCGGGATCAGCGGACAGATCGTGCAGAGGAAAATTTCGAGACATTCATTAAAGATTATCCGAAGCACATTTTTCTAGCCGATACATATTTGCAATATGGAAGGATACTTATGGAACGGGGGCATTATCTGCGCGCCATTGAAATTTTTAAAAGTGCCCTGCAGGTAACGAAGAAGCCGCGTCTGGAGGCCCAGCTTTGGTTTGCGATAGCGGATGCGGAAATGGGCCATCGCGATTATGCCGAAGCGGAAAAGGCATATCTGAAAGCTGCCCAAAATCCGGATTTTACATCCGCGGCAGGTTATAATGCGGAGCTGGCAAGGATACGTGGCAATCTCCCGGGTTCCCTGGATGCGCAACAGGATATTGCATCGAGCAACGGCCTGCGCCTGATGCGTGCACTTGAGCTTGCGCGTCAGCGAAATCCAAATGCACAGACCGAACTTCTGGCGATTGCGGCCAGTAAAAATGGATTGGTTTCAGAATCTGCCGCTGCCGCTCTTGCGGAACTAAGCTTTCTTAATAATGACAAGGCCGGAGCGGAGAAACAGATTCGGGCGATTCGTAATGAAGGCGGCAGCGATCTCTCCAATGAGAAGCTGGATTATCTGAATGTTTTTTTAAATAAGGGAAAAAATGAAACGGAAAATGCAACTGCAGTACGGGAAAACGCGGAACGGTTTTTGGCGAAGTACCCGCACTCTGAGTTTGCGACTCTTGTTCGCATGAAGCTGGCGGAGGCCTGTTTCCGCCAGGGAGATTACGCCACGGCGAGATTGAATTTCCTCGAGGTTGCGCATGCAAATACCGATACGACATTAAGTGAGCACGCTTTGTTCCTTGCGGCGCAGTCTGAAGCACGGAGTCTGGAGCCGGATTCGCTGACACAGGCGATGGAGGGCTTTGAGGAAATCGCCAGCGGAAACGGGGCGCTTGCATCACGGGCACGACTCGAACAGGCGCGTGTAAAATACACCATGCAGCAACCCAATGAGGCTATCGTGATTCTGGATGGGCTCATCCAGTCCAATCCCGTTCCAGATGTGCGCTATGAAGCCATTATCGAAAAGGCGCAGACACTTTTTCACCTTGGGCTGAAAGATCCTGCGAATTATAAAAAAGCGGCAGATACTTTTCTGCTGGTGGGACGCAACCCCGAAGCTTCTGCTTCGTGGAGGAATCAGGCATTGACAAAGGCGGCTCAGGCATTGGAAAAGACGGGTGACAAGCAGGGCGCGCTTTCGGCTTACTACGATGTCCTGAATGCACCGCGCACCGAACAGCCGGAGTATTTCTGGTATTACAAAGCGGGCTTTGATGCCGGCGAACTGCTGGAATCCGAGCATTCCTGGAAAGAAGCAATTGCCATCTACGAAAAGATGGGAAAAGCCGATGGACCAAGGGCTCAGGAAGCAAAGGCGAGAGTTAATAAACTCCGACTGAAAAATTTAATTTGGGAAGAAGATCAACAATGAGCATAGCACCGACCGAATACATCAAACTATTTATTCCCGGCCCGATCGAGGTTTCACAGAAAACCTACAAGGCCATGACGCAGCCCATGATCGGGCACCGCAGTAATGATTTCAAAAAACTCTACGAGTCCGTTCAGCCGGATTTGCAGAAGTTGTTTGGAACGAAGCAGCCTGTTTTTCTGTCCACATCCTCGGCATGGGGCGTGATGGAAGGTTCGATCCGGAATCTGGTTTCGAAGCGCGTGCTGAATTGCATGAATGGCGCTTTCTCCGACAAGTGGCTCGATGTCAGCAAGCGTTGCGGCAAACAGGCGGATGGCTTGCAGGTAGCTTGGGGGCAGCCGATTCTTCCCGCACAGGTAGATGAAAAACTTGCGAGTGGAAACTACGATGTTGTCACGCTGATTCACAATGAAACCAGCACCGGCGTGAAAAGTCCGTTGCGTGAGATCGCGGCGGTCGTTCGCAAATATCCAGACGTTCTTTTAGTGGTGGATACGGTTTCATCTTTCAGCACGGAAGCGATTCCGATGGATGAACTCGGAATCGACGTATTGCTTACGGGAAGCCAGAAGGCGCTTGCGATGCCTCCGGGGCTGGGACTTTTCAGTGTATCGGAACGCGCATTTGAAAAAGCAGCGACCATGAATGATCGGGGTTATTATTTTGATTTTATCGAATTCAAAAAGAACCAGGCCGATCATATGACGCCGAGCACGCCAGTTATTCCGTTGATCTATGCGTTAAAATCCAAGCTTGAGGATATCTTTTCTGAAGGGGTTGAGAATCGCTATGCGCGTCACCAGAAGTTGAATGCCATGGTCCATGATTGGGTGAAAGGAAAGGGCTTTGAGTTTTTTGCCTCCGAGGGCTACCGCTCCACTTCACTTACCTGCGTGAAGAATAACCGGGAAGTCGATGTAGCGGCCTGGATTAAGCGTCTGCGCGAGAAATACCACTGTGTAATCGATGGCGGCTACGGCAAGATCAAGGGTCAGACTTTCCGAATTTCCAATATGGGCGATGAGAACGCGGAAACCATTGGTCAGCTTCTGAACTGGCTGGATGATACCCTGGAAGCCTGATTTAGTCCAATTTCAGGGCATTGACCTGACAGCGGGGTTTCATTACCTTGGCTGGCTTCATCTATGAGCTATAAGGACACACTGAATCTTCCGAAAACCGACTTTCCCATGAAAGCCGGCCTGACGGAAAAGGAACCGCAGATTCTCAAGCGCTGGGAATCTGAAAATATCTATGGAAAGATTCAGGAAGCGCGAAGAGACGCGCCGCTTTATGTGCTCCATGACGGCCCGCCATTTGCAAACGGTGACGTGCACATGGGGACCGCACTGAACAAGATTCTTAAGGATCTTGTCCTGAAGTCCCGCAACATGCTTGGCTTCCAGGCGCCGTATGTTCCCGGGTGGGATTGCCACGGTCTGCCGATTGAATTTAAAGTCGTTAAGGAAAACGCCGGTCTTTCGCCGGTGGAAGTGCGTCGCCGCTCTGAGGAGTTCGCGCGCAAGTATATCGATATTCAGCGCAGCTCCTTTCGTCGTCTTGGTGTTTTTGGTGATTGGGAAAATCCTTACCTGACGCTCGATTCGGCGTATGAAGCGGACATTATCCGTTCCTTCGGAAAGTTCGTGGAGAAGGGACTCGTTTATCGCAGCAAGAAGCCGGTGCTTTGGAGTACGGGCGCGCAGACCGCCCTCGCCGAAGCGGAGGTGGAATATAAAGATAAAGTTTCTCCAGCAATTTTCGTGCGTTTCCCGATTGTGCAGGGTGAATTCGCAAATACCGCCGATGTGATTATCTGGACGACCACGCCGTGGACGTTGCCCGCAAATCTCGCGGTTGCCGTGCACCCTGAGCATACCTATGTGCTTGGAAAATTTCGTCGCCTTACTGACGGAAAGGAATTTCAGTTCGTCCTCGCGGAAAGCCTCGTCGAAGCAGTTACAAAATCCATCGGCTTTGAGACCGCGGAAATCCTGAAGCGCTTTCCCGGAAAGTCGCTGGAAGGTTCTGCCGCGCATCATCCCTTTCTTGATCGTCTGTCTCCGATCTTAACCGCGGATTTTGTCACTTTGGATACCGGTTCGGGTCTTGTGCACAGCGCACCCGGTCATGGTATGGACGATTACATGATGGGCCAGAAACACGGGCTGGAAATTCTTGCTCCTGTTAATGACCTCGGAAAATTTACCGAAGAGTGCGGAGTGCCGGCACTGGTCGGAAAATATGTTTTTGCCGCCAATGAGGATATTATCGCCTTGTTGGAATCCAAAGAAATGCTGATGGGCAGGGAGGACTACCGTCATTCCTATCCGCATTGCTGGCGTTCGAAGACGCCTGTGATTTTCCGTGCGGTGGAGCAGTTTTTTATCCGTATCGACGAGTTGCGCCAGAACGCGCTTATCGAAGTGGACAAGGTAACCTGGCTGCCGCATTGGGGACGCAACCGTATCCGCGGTACCGTGGAGTCGCGTCCTGACTGGTGTATTTCCCGTCAACGCACGTGGGGTGTTCCGCTTCCTGTTTTCTACACTCCCGAAGGGGAACCGATTCTTAATCCTGAAGTCATTGAAAAAGTCGCGCAGCTTGTTGCGGAAGAGGGGACGAATGCGTGGTTTGAGATGAGCGATGCTGATCTTGCCCGCAGAGTGGGATTGCCGGAAAATGTGACGCATCGTCTTGATACGCTCGACGTCTGGATTGATTCCGGCGTCAGCCACGAAGCGGTTTTGCGCAGGAATCCAAAGTTACGATTTCCCGCCGACCTTTATCTCGAAGCGACCGACCAGCACCGCGGATGGTTCCAGTCTTCGCTGATCACTTCGGTGGCGATGAATGGCGTGGCCCCATACAAGACGGTGCTGACACATGGCTTTGTCGTTGATCTCGATGGGAAGAAAATTTCAAAATCCAGCGAATACAAAAAGCCGATGAATGCAGAGCATTTCGTTGGTAAATACGGCGCGGACCTTGTGCGCTTGTGGGTAAGTAGCGTGAATTTCACGGATGACGTGCCGTTTTCCGAGGAGATGTTTACGCGCCTGAGCGACAGCTACCGCCGTATCCGCAATACGCTACGCATTCTTCTCGCCAATACCAACGGCGCGCAGGACGACCCTTCTGCGCTTGCAGGGGCCACGCTGATCGATCGCTGGCTGCTCTCGCGTCTGCAGGAAGTCATCGCCGAGTGCCGTGAAGCATATGCGACACTTGAATTTCATAAGGTTTATCACACGCTCATGCAGTTTTGCTCCACGGACCTGAGCAGCCTGTATGTGGATATCACCAAGGATCGCCTCTATTGCGATGCTGCGACGTCGCCGCGTCGTCGAGCCACGCAGCAGGTGATGCGCATCGCCTTTGACGTTCTGGTGCGTCTCTTTGCACCAATTCTTGCCTTCACGGCAGAAGAGGCATGGTCGTATTTTGAAAAGACAGACTCGGTTCATCTGGAGTTATTGCCGGAAGTTAATGAAAAGTGGAAGGACGCGGGTGTCGTAAGCGATGTGGACGAACTGCTCAAATTACGTGCACTCATTTCCCAGGAACTCGATGCGGCGAAAAAAGCAGCGGTCTTTTCCAATACGCTCGAAGCGAAGGTAACGCTTTCTGTCGCGGATGAGCGCAGCGCGGAGCTTGTAAAAAATTATGCGGGCGAACTGGAAGAGCTTTTCATTCTCAGTGAACTTGTAACGGGTAGGGCTGGGGAGCTCGCTGCAACCGTTGGAAAAACGGAGCGGGAGAAATGTGACCGCTGCTGGCGTCACCGTGAAGATGTGGCGAAGGATGAAAGTCATCCGACTCTTTGCGGAAGATGCATCGAAGCGGTTGTCACGACAGAGCAAAAGGCGTAAATGAAATATTTTTTCGGTCTTGCTCTGCCGTTGTATATTGTCGATCAGGTCACAAAATACCTGAGCGCGAAATATATAACTTTCGGTGATTCTATGACGGTCATTCCCGGATTTTTTGATGTGGTGCACTACACGAATACGGGCGCCGCTTTTGGAATGCTGCAGAATCAGAAGTATTTCTTTGTAGTCCTTGCTGTAGTGGCCTTGATTGCTCTGGTTATTTTAAAAGCTCGCGGCGCATTCACTACCATGGCGGAATCCATCGCATGGGCACTCCTGATCAGCGGAGTTGCCGGCAACCTGACGGATCGTCTATTTCGCGGGTCGGTAGTCGATTTCCTTGATTTCACGCTTCCGATCTACGGGCATTGGCCTGCCTTTAATATCGCCGACTCCTGTATCTGTGTGGCAGCCGCGCTGCTGATCTGGGCCTCTTTTTTTGGTTCCAAAGAAGTCGTAAAAGGCCAGTAGAGTCTTGAAATATCCTTTGGGTGTTTTATTCTCCGTACATGGCCAATCTTCCAAAATCTCCTTACGAAAAAACACACGGCGTTTTTTACTTCGCACGCATGTGCGATAAAATCCGGATTCACGCCAGGGGCGAATTGCCGAAGGACTATCAGGAAAATCTCGGCACTGGATTTGATAAGCGCTGCACGTCTTTTCTTCAGGTGAGCTATGACGATATTGTCCGCCTTGTCAACGATGGCAAAAGCGACGAAGAGATTCTGGACTGGTGCTTCGCACAAAACTTCAAACCTTCTGAGGAGCAGATTGAAGTCTGGAATGGCTTCATGAGCAAGCGCGGCTGGAAGGACGAGGGATCAGAAATCCTCGGCCGGCGTATGAAAGAAGGCGGCTTTGAAGCGCGCAAGGATATCGAGACAATGTTTGCCTACATTGATCTCGACGAGGGTCGCGACCCCGCAAAAAATTAGCGCGCGGCTTTATTCATCCAGCGTAAAGCCGATCTTCACGGTGACCTGCCAATGGGCGACTTTGCCGTCTTCGATATGCCCGCGTGTTTCGATGACTTCCAGCCAGCGCATATTGCGAATGGTGGCAGAGGCACGTGCGACAGCGTTTTTAACGGCGTCTTCGATGCTTTTCTCAGACGAGCCTACGAGTTCGATTTTTTTGTAAGTATTTTCGCTCATACTTTGAGGATAGGAAAAATTCTCAGGGAGCGGGAGACTTTTTTTACTTACAGAGATTATTTGCTGCCGGGCTTGATGGCGGGAATGCCGGCAAGGTCCGCAGGGACTTTATCCGCTTCGAACGTCTCCACATTCATTTGAACGAGGCTGCAAAACGGGCATCCGAAATCCGGAAGATTTCCGCCACTGCGGTCCACAATGCTTCCTGCCGCCACGACCACACCGCCGTGTGCGTGAACGATATCGATCGTTTCCTGCACGCGTCCGCCACGGGTCACGACGTCTTCGGCAACGATGAATTTCTGTCCCTTGCGAATTTCGAAACGCCGCATCACGAGTCCGCCCTCTCCATCCTTCTCTGCAAAGATGTGGTCGGTCTTAAGGTGTCTGGCAATTTCCTGCCCGACGATGATGCCGCCGACGGCGGGGGAAATCACGGTTGCGCCCTGTGCATAGCCTTTCAATTTTTCCGCGAGACGACGGCAGACTTCTGAGGCGATTTCTGCGTGTTGAAGCAATAATGCGCACTGGAAAAACTGGCGGCTGTGAAGGCCCGAACGCAGGATGAAATGCCCGTTCAGCAGGGAACCGGTCTTCTCAAAAAGGGTGAGAGTATCTTCGTTAATCATAAATTATTCTATAACTCCGTTTACAAAGCTCACGCCGCGTTTCTGTCGCTCCAGAAATTCCTGGGCGAGCGCCTGATAGGCAATAGTGCCCGGACCCTTGGGATCGTATTCGAGAATCGTTTTTCCAAAGCTGGGCGCTTCACTGAGACGGACAGAGCGGGGAATTACGGTCTGGTAGGCAACTTCCTGAAAGTGATCACGTACGTCTTTTATGACCGCCATGCTGAGATTAGTGCGCGCATCGAACATAGTCATCACGAGGCCGGAGATTGCCAGCGTGGGATTATTTCCGCTGTTGCGAATGTCTTCGGTGATACGCATCAGTTTGCTCAGTCCTTCCAGCGCATAATATTCGCACTGGATGGGAACGAGAATTTCATCCGCGGCGACGAGGGAATTTGTCATAAGAATGCCGAGGGAAGGGGGGCAGTCTAGAATCAAGTAATCAAAAAGTGCAGCCTCGCGGATTCCTTCCAGCGCATTTCGTAATTGCACAATATGATTGGGCATGCGGGCGACTTCGACTTCCGCGCCGGCCATATCCATGGTGCCCGGAATGGCGAAAAGATTTTCCATGCGCGTGGGTAGAATCATATCCACAGCAGGCTTCAGTCCGAGGATCGGCTCGTAGAGGCTGATGCCTTCCACTTCCCCCAGGCCGATGGCGCTGGTGGCATTTGCCTGAGGATCGAGATCCGCCAGAAGAACGCGTTTTCCCTTTTCCGCCAGACAGGCGGCGAGATTGACGGAAGTGGTGGTTTTACCCACTCCTCCCTTTTGATTTGCTACGGCGATAACTTTCATGGCGTTCTGAGGTCAGCGTTTGGAATAGTATTCCACGAGCCCGCGCACAAGCCCGTTCACGTATTCATTGAAAATGCTTTCCCGCATTACCGCGCCGATCATTCGTTTTCCAGTGTATTGGCCCATTTCGACGCGTTTGAAGACTTCATTGGAATTCATGACGTAGGGTTCGGCAAAAATAACCGGACATTCAAAGAGGCGGCTGGCCAGCAGGTTACGTCCCCAGACATAAGGATTGTCGTTTACGCGCACGGCGTTTGCGCCTTTGTATTCGTAGGGAGGCAGGCCTGTTTCGGTGGCCATGCTCCGGGCTATGGCGTCTGTCGCGCCGATTTCCTCGGGGTAGCTCTGGTTGAGCAGCTTGATCAGCATTTCGTAAAGCTGATCTTCATGCGCAAGTTCCTCGGCGCTGAAGTCGCCGGTGATGAGAAAATGCATGTGATTAACCTCGGTCAATTTCGGATGCTTGTCGTCGCCCCATTCCTCCGCATTGAAATGAAGGCACAGCACTAGATCCGGTTTTATCTTTTCATTGATGAGTTCCGCGCGCTGGCGGATTTCACCAACGCGATAGAAAAGCAGTTCGCTTTCACGTTTTAGTTCATTGGGAGTCGCGCTCTTACCGGCGGACATTAATTCCTTCGCGGCAGTTTGGCGTAATTTTCCCGGTCGAAGAGTGGTGACGGGTCCCGCCTTTCCTCGCGTGAGATAAACTTTTGCGCCAAGTGCCTGGAGACGCGGTGCAAGGAGCTTCGCGACATAGAGCGTCATATCGCCCTCGGCGACGGGTTTGGTATTTCCAATTTTAAACCACCGTTCTTCCATTTTTGCCCAGCTTCCGCCGAGGTGGCCGGGATCAAGCGCAATTCTTAAACCCGCAAGCGGTTTATCCGGTTCGGCAGGACCCAGCTCGGCCTTTGCTTTCCAGTAACGGGCTGGTTTCTTTTTCTCTCCGGTGGGAGAGGTGAATTGCAGCGTAAAGGATGCCCCGGGATGCGGCTTTACAATCACCTCGTTCTCGCGAATCTCCAGATACGGTTCCCAGCCGCCATGCGGGGCGTAAACTTTTTGCAGGAGAGAGAGGAATTCTTCACGGGTAATAGTGTTTTGAAAGCCTTCCAGCTTCGACCACTCCGGCGGCTTTGCCAGAGGACTTAGTTTTTGGGCCAGTACGGAGCTGCCGGAGAGGAGAATTGCAAAAAGAATGAGATAAATGACTTTCAACGGAATGGTTTTTACAATGAAATCGCCGTGTCTGATTGTTTGGCGGCGGAGATTTTATGACAGGTAATCGGGCGTAAAACAAAATGATACGGATTCTTTTTCTCGGAGATATTGTCGGCGAACCCGGCAGGACAGTGGTGATGCAGCAGATTCCTTTGCTGAAGGAACGGCACGCGGTGGATTTTATTATCGTAAATGGGGAGAACGCCGCCGCAGGACGCGGAATCACCGCGAAGATCGCAATCGATCTTCTTCGTTGCGGAGTGGCCGTCATCACGACGGGCGATCACATCTGGGATCAGAAAGACATTATTTCGTATATGGCGACTGAGCCGCGTCTGCTCCGTCCCGCAAATTATCCCAACGGCGCGCCGGGGCAGGGGAGCATTGTGCTCGAGACGGCGAAAGGAAAAGTCGGGGTTCTCAATTTGCAGGGAAGAACCTTTATGCAGCCGATTCTTGAAAATCCTTTTGCGGTGGCGCAGGCGGAAGTCGAAAAGCTGCGGCAGGAAACGTCGATTATTTTTGTGGATATGCATGCGGAGACCACGAGCGAAAAAATCGCGATGGGGCGTCACCTCGATGGCCTGGTATCCTGCGTGGTGGGAACGCACACGCATGTCCAGACTTCCGACGAGCGTATTTTTCCTAAAGGCACCGCCTTTCTTTGCGATGCGGGAATGTGCGGACCGGATGATTCCATTCTCGGACGGGACCCTCAGGCGATTATCCGCCGCTTTGTGAATAACATGCCGGTTTCCTTCCCTGTGGCGAAGGGGGATGTACGACTTTGCGGGGCTTTAGTGGATATTGATGAGACGACCGGACACGCGCTGGCGATCAGCCGGATTTCGGAACTCATTCAGGAAGAACCGCCTCAGCCCGCAGTGACTGCTGAAAATAGTCTTTGACAGCATCGGGGGCTTTGTTAATTTCGCACCACCACGGAACTTGTGGAGGATCGGCCCTGCGTTTCTGTTTCTTAGGGAATAGAAGCGGTAAGGGGCGATCACCCTTTTTCCGAAAACGGAGTTTCGCTGTCTCGCGCGTGGCGAAACTCTTTACATATAGCCATACGGATGGCTCAAATGCCCATGTAGCTCAGTTGGTAGAGCACGTCCTTGGTAAGGACGAGGTCACCGGTTCAATCCCGGTCGTGGGCTCCAATTAAAAAACTGTGCGCGACACCAAAAACGATATTTAACAAGATGGCTAAGGACAAATTCGAGAGAACTAAACCCCACGTAAACATTGGTACCATTGGACACGTGGATCACGGCAAGACGACCCTCACTGCAGCGATCACCACGATCCTTGCAAAAAGCGGTAAAGCAACTGCCAAGAAATACGAAGACATTGATGCCGCTCCTGAAGAAAAGGAACGTGGTATTACGATCAACACGGCTCACGTGGAATACGAGAGCGATGCACGTCACTACGCGCACGTTGACTGTCCCGGACACGCTGATTATGTCAAAAACATGATCACCGGTGCGGCGCAGATGGACGGAGCGATCCTCGTTGTCAGTGCAGCAGACGGCCCGATGCCTCAGACCCGTGAGCACATTCTTCTCGCTCGTCAGGTCGGAGTGCCTTCCGTCGTCGTATTCATGAACAAAGTTGACATGGTGGATGATTCCGAGCTTCTCGACCTCGTCGAAATGGAAATTCGCGATCTTCTTAAGTTGTATGAATTCCCAGGTGATGAAATTCCAATCGTCAAGGGCAGTGCTCTCAAGGCTCTCCAGGGCGACGCAGACATGGAACAGCGTATCCTCGACCTCATCAAAGCGGTCGACGAATACATTCCCGTACCTGAGCGTCCAATCGATCAGCCATTCCTGATGCCTATCGAAGACGTATTCAACATTGAAGGCCGTGGAACTGTTGCTACAGGCCGTGTCGAACGTGGTATCCTCAAGAAGATGGAAGAAGTCGAAATCGTCGGCATTCGTCCAACTCAGAAGACCACCGTTACCGACATCGAAATGTTCCGCAAGCTTCTCGACGAAGCGCGTGCAGGCGACAACGTCGGCATTCTTCTCCGTGGTGTGAAGAAAGAAGATCTCGAGCGTGGACAGGTTATCGCCAAGCCCGGCACGATTCATCCGCACCAGAAGTTCAAAGCGGAAGTATACGTGTTGAGCAAAGAAGAAGGCGGACGTCACACTCCATTCTTCTCGAACTACCGCCCTCAGTTCTATTTCCGCACGACGGACGTAACCGGCACCATCAAGCTCCCTGAAGGAGTCGAAATGGTTATGCCTGGCGACAACGTCTCGCTGGAAGTCGACCTTATCACCCCAATCGCAATGGAAAAAACCATTCGTTTCGCGATTCGTGAAGGTGGCCGCACTGTAGGTGCAGGCCGCGTCGGCGACATTCTCGACTAAATAATTGTTAATCCACAGGTCAGTAGCTCAATTGGTAGAGCAACGGTCTCCAAAACCGTCGGTTGGGGGTTCAAGTCCCTCCTGGCCTGTTGATATAACAAATATTTTGACGCACGTCATTTTAGTTAGATAACCATAATTTCATTGTTCGAACCTAAAGTTCATGATCGCCAAAACCCGTAATTTTTTCATGGAAGTTCGCTCCGAGCTTCAGAAGGCATCCTGGCCCTGGGACCCTAATGAAAAGGGCTTCAAGCGTTATAAGGAGCTTACGGATTCCACCATCGTGGTAATTATTACAATGCTTCTACTTGGTGGTTATGTTTCGTTCTTTAATGCCGTTTTGGTTTACATCGTCAGTCATCTGACTCATCCCTAATAGAAATAGTATTCCGCTTATGAGCCTCGCTCCTCGCGATCAATGGTATGTCGTGCATGTTCTCTCCGGTCTGGAGCAGAAGGTGCAGGATAATTTGCAAAAACGCATCAAGACAGAAGAGATGTCAGACTTCGTCTTCGAAGTCTTGATTCCTACTGAACGTGTTCAGGAAATCAAACGCGGTAAAAAGACGGAGACCACGCGGAAGTTTTTTCCCGGGTACCTCATCGTCAATATGCACCTGCTTGATGACGACAATCAGCTTGTAGAGCAGACCTGGTATTTTATTCGGGAGACTAATGGCGTCATTGGATTTGCCGGAACGAAAGACCGTCCAATTCCCATGCGTAAGGCAGAAGTGGATGGCATGCTGGCCCAGATTCGCGAACGCGAAGACACGATCAAGCCAAAGATTTCCTTCGAAGTCGGCGACAAGGTCAAGGTGGCAGACGGCCCATTCCAGAACCAGAACGGTATTGTGGAAGAAATCGATCCTATCCGCGGAAAACTCCGCGTATCGGTCAGCATTTTCGGCCGCGAAACACCCGTCGAACTGGAATACTGGCAGGTCGAACGCGCTTAATAAGCTTTGGGCGGGTGAGGGGCAATACCTCACTTTTTGCCTGAAAAGCTGCTGAGCGGTAAGATTTAACCGTTTTCGTCTTCGGCTACCGAATGACGAAAAGGGCTTTATCTTCCGAATTCAGTCCAATTTTTTTATTGCATCTCGCAAAAATTTAACTAATTTCAACACTCTTTTACTTATGGCCAAGGAAATTACCGGTTCTATCAAGTTGCAAATCCCTGCGGGGCAAGCAAATCCAGCCCCTCCAATCGGACCCGCATTGGGTCAACAGGGCGTGAATATCATGGCCTTCTGCAAGGAGTTCAATGCCGCTACGCAGAAGCAGGCGGGAGATATTCTTCCTACGGTCATCACCGTCTATAAAGATAAGTCTTTTACTTTCATCACGAAATCACCGCCAGCAGCGATCCTTCTCAAGAAGGCCGCGAACATTGCTGCCGGTTCCAAGGAGCCCAACAAAAACAAAGTGGGCAAACTCACCAAGAAACAGGTGATGGATATCGTGAAAATCAAATTTAAAGACATGAATGCCCGCTCTGAAGAAGCTGCATTCCGCACCATTTCGGGCACTGCCCGTCAGATGGGCCTCGAAATCGAAGCCTAATATCAACAACCAACTGCAGGAGTCCCGAAAGGACGCTTGAACTGCTCCCAATATGAAACAACAAAGCAGAAGTAAACGCTATCGCGCCGCCGCCGAGAAGGTGGACCGCCTTAAACGCTACGCCCTGGAAGAGGCGATCACCATCCTTAAGGATCTTCCAGCCCCGAAATTTGACCAGACGGTAACCGTCTCCATGCACCTCGGAGTTGATCCGAAGCAGTCCGACCAGATGGTGCGTGGCACCTGCCCACTTCCTCACGGAAGCGGAAAAAATGTCCGTGTTCTTGTTTTCGCCACCGGCAACTCTGCCACGGCAGCAAGGGAAGCCGGCGCTGAATTTGTCGGCTTTGAAGACATGATCAAAAAGTGCCAGGAAGGTTTTTCTGATTTTGACGTCGCCGTCGCCACGCCAGCCGCTATGTCGGAAGTGCGTAAGCTCGGTAAGGTTCTTGGTCCTCGCGGCTTGATGCCCAATCCAAAGACCGGAACCGTTACGGATGACACCGCAAAGGCTGTGCAGGAAGTGAAGGCCGGACGTGTGGAATTCAAGCTGGATAAAAACGGCAATGTTTCCGTTCCCGTCGGCAAAGCCTCCTTTGCAAAAGAAGCGCTTCTGGAAAACGCCAAGGTTGTTATTCATGCTGTATCCAAAGCCCGCCCTGCTACGGCAAAAGGCACTTTCATCGAAACCGCCAGCCTCAGTGGCACAATGACACCGAGCCTGCGTCTTGATGCAGCGGCGATTCTGAAAAACTAATTGGAGAAATTGTCATGAGACCTGAAAAAGCAACTATTATTGCAGATTTGACAGCGAAGCTTAACTCTTCGCCGTACCTCCTGATTACCGACTACACGGGCCTGAAAGTGGACCAGTTCAGCGAGCTGCGCAAGCGCCTCGTTGGAGTAGGGGCCGAATGCCGCGTGGTGAAGAACACCATGCTCCGCATCGCCGTGAAAGACTGTGGACTGCCTGATCTCGGAGATCTCGGTGGCCAGACAGCTATCATCGTCGGAGAAAAAGACGTCTGCGGCGCAGCCAAAGTCGTCAAGACCTTCGCATCGGAATTTGAAAAGCCAGTGGTCAAGCTCGGTGTTCTCGATAACGCCCTGCTTTCCATCGAACAGATCAAGCAACTTGCCGACCTGCCTTCTCTCGATGTCCTGCGCGCTACGCTGCTCGGCCTTCTCCAGGCTCCTGCAAGCCAGCTCGTTCGCACGCTCAACGAACCCGCCGCCAGCCTCGCAAGAGTGCTCAAAGCGAAATCCGAGGCCGCTGCTTAATTTAACAAAATTTAAAGAATTTCCCGGACGTAGGAAGCCACGTCCAACGGAAGCAACAAAAACAGGTCTTCGTCGGGTTCTGCAGCTGCGGAATCTTAAATGCCTTGAGGCTTCGAGGCGCGACGGACTCCACAAAAACTAGATACC
>JBDSIH010000458.1:0-4259 GCA_039918055.1 Chthoniobacterales bacterium | reverse complement strand
AATATTACAACCTGCTGCAACAGCTGCTTTTGCCAATACAGGCGCAAGTGCTCCATCTCCGGTAGTCTTATCACCTCCGCCCCCGGGTCGCTGCACGGAATGCGTGGCGTCAAATATGACATGATATCCCAGTTCCTGCATCCAAAAGATGGAACGCATATCGGCCACCAGATTATTATAACCAAAAGTCGTGCCCCGCTCCGTGAAAATATAATTGCGGCATCCGTAATAATCGAGCTTCTCGGCGATGTTTTTGACATCCCAGGGGGCGAGAAACTGTCCCTTTTTGACATTTACCGCGCGGCCGGTTTGCGCGCAGGTTTTAATCAGATCGGTCTGGCGGCAAAGAAAGGCGGGAATTTGCAGAAGATCGATCCACTCAGCCGCAATCTTTGCTTCTTCGGGGGTATGGACATCTGTAGTAACAGGAATGCCGTATTCCTTTCCGATTTCGGCGAGAAGACGGCAACCATCTTCAATACCCGGCCCCCTAAACGAGCGAATTGAGGAGCGGTTTGCCTTATCATAGGAGGCTTTAAAAATAAAAGGGATACTCTGGTCGCTACAGATTTTATGCAACTTTTTCGCCATACGGCGCACAAAGGCTTCCGACTCAATAACGCAGGGTCCCAAAATCAAGGTCAGCTGTTTATCATCAGTACGAAGGGGGCCGATGCGAAGTGACTTGGCTTTCATCGGCGCACACTATGCGAGGTTCTCAAAAAAATCACCAAATTTCCCCTCGATTTGAGCAAAAAAACGTTCTTTTCCAATCACTTCGGATTATTTTTCATATTCAAAATCATGAGGAAGAGGAGGGCTTCGTTTTTTAAAAACAACTTGCCTTTTGCGCTATTCCTTCGCATTTTAGCATGCGTCCGTAATCCCTACTATTCCTATAGGATTTAAAAATGATTGAAATTAACCAAAACTTTGCAGCCCTAAAAGCAGGGCTTATCCCGATTATTCCACAAGAACAGCTGAAGTTGGATAAAGACGGTCTGGATGTCATTCATGATATTTACCGTTACGCGAAGCTGGGATTTTCCGCCATTACCGATGGAGATTTTGATCGGATGAAATGGTATGGCGTATATCGCCAGAAGCCTAAAGATAGCGGCTACTTCATGATGCGGACAAAGCTGCCAGGTGGGCGCGTAACCGCGGAGCAGGCAATCGCTTTATCAAAACTGGCGGACAAATATGGCCATGGATTTTGTGATATCACGACGCGCCAGACGATCCAGTATCACTGGCTGCGCATTGAGGATATTCCTGCGATTTTCGAAGAGCTGGACAAGGTGGGCATTACCACAAGCGGCGCCTGTGGAGATGATACGCGTAACGTATGCGGCTGCGCCGTTTCGGGTATTAACCCGCATGAAGTTCTCGACGCGACTCCGCAGTTGATGGAAGTCAACCGCAACATGACCAATAACCGGGATTTTTCGAATCTCCCGCGTAAATATAAAATTACGATTTCCGGATGTGACATTCACTGTCATCAGCCGGATATTAATTGCCTCGGATTTTTCGGGTTGAGAAACGCGAAAGGCGAAGCAGGGTATGGAGTCAAAGTGGGCGGGGGGCTTTCTTCCTCACCGCATATGTCTCAGACCCTTCCCGTCTGGATTGCACCTGATCAGGTATGGACTGTGACCAAGGCAATCAGCGAGCTCTTCCGTGACGAGGGATACCGAGCCAAGCGCAACCGTGCCCGCTTTAAGTTTCTTGTGGCGGATTGGGGTGTCGAAAAAATTCTCGCATGGGTTGAAGAGCGTTTGGGTTTTGCATTGGAAAAACATACGGAATTTATTTTCCCGAGAGATCCGGAGTCGGATCACATGGGTATTAACGAGCAGACGCAAAAAGGACTTTACTGGGTTGGTGTCTGTTTTGCTGGCGGACGAATCCGCAATGGCACGTTGGAAAAAATAGGCAATCTTGCAAAGAAATTCTGCGCATCTGGTCAGGATTCCATTCTCTTTACAAACAAGCAGAACCTGATTATCGCCAATGTGCCGGAAGCGAACCTGCCTGCGCTCAAGCAGGAGATGGATGCACTCGGATTGGTCTATGAGCCAAGCAATTTCCGTAAGGGCTGTGTTTCCTGCACGGGTATTGAATTTTGTAATCTCGCTGTGGCGGAAACCAAAAACCGCATGATTAAGCTGGTTGAGGAACTTGAAGTCGCGAGCGGCTGGTATAAGGGTAAGATCCGCGTTCACTTCAGCGGATGTCCCTCAAGCTGTGGACAGCACCAGATTGCTGATATTGGCTTCCGTGGTGGCCGCACAAAGATCAATGGAGAGATGGTAGATGCCTACGACATGTTCGTAGGCGGACGTCTTGGCGAGACCCGGCGCTTCAACGAGCTGGTGAAAGGAAAAATCCTTTCCGGCCAGGTTCCAAAGGTCATTGATGCGATGTTGCATCATTACGACGCAGGCAAACTGGGGGATGAAACCTTTTCCGAGTTTTTACAACGCGCCGGTAAGGAAGAGATTCTTAAAGTGCTTGAGCCTGTAATAGGCGTCAAAGCCTGATCTACTTTCGAATCGATGAGAGGAGCTGCGCGGTACGCTGTGCAGCTCCTCGGTGGTTTGCGAGAAGTGAGCTTCCCTGTATCGCCAGCGTCTTCCGGCGTGCAGGATTTGCCAGCAGGTCCTGAAGTGTATTCAGCAGGTCTGCTTCATCTTTGATCTGAACGGCGCCTTCTTTCTGAAGAAGCCCGCGAACCAGGAGTTTGAAGTTTTCCATGTGTGGGCCGAATACGACTGCCTTGCCTGCCGAGATTGCTTCTGCGGGATTTTGGCCCCCTGTAGTCGCCAGGCTCTTACCCACGAAAACGACCGTCGCATATCGATACCAGTCGCGTAGTTCTCCTGTGGTATCGACAAGAAGGATATCCGGTTTGTGTGTGGGGCTTTCCACTTGGGATCGAAGGGTAACATGAAGCCCCTGCTGTTCGAGTGTCTCAAGAATATCTTTTGAGCGTTCGACGTGTCGCGGCACTAGCACAAAAAATAAATTTGGATAAGACTGCCGGAGTTGGGTGTAGCATCGAGCCAGAATTTTTTCTTCACCGGCATGGGTGCTGCCACCCAGCAGGATTAAATCATTTTCACTCACTCCAATTGCTTCAAGAAGAGGGCGGAAATCTTTTGCAATTTCAGAATGCTGTGCAGAGTCGTCAAATTTCACACTTCCAAAGCAGTGTATTTTTTCCGATGAAACACCAAGAGTCTGCCACCGGGAGATATCCTCCGGTTCCTGCACGCAAATCGTATCCAGTTGTTGAAATAATCCGCTGACAAACCAACGTAATTTTTTATAGCGGGATTCCGAGCGGGGAGACAGGCGTGCATTGACAAGGGCGATGGTTGCCCCGCGCGCTTTCACGTTATAAACCAGGTTTGGCCACACCTCCGCTTCCACGAGTATTAATTGGACCGGGCGAATGAGTTTTACGGCGCGATGGACCGTCCATGCAAAATCGATGGGATTATAAATCGCTTCCAGCCACTCGGAGCGTTTCTCACTGGCGAGCGCAAATCCTGTAGATGTCGTCGTCGACAATACGACGCTCAGGTCGGAATCTAATGCCTTCATCTGATCAATTAACTTAAGCGCGATCAGCACTTCGCCGACGCTTACGGCATGCATCCATATCCATTTTTCACGGGATAAAATTTTTTCCCGTACCCTTGCGGAATAAAACCCAAATCGCTGGCCGAATTTGTGACGATACTTTCCGCGCTTAAGCATCCGGTGAAGGAAGCCCGGAAGCAGGAATAAAAGTACAATCGGGAAGAAAAGATTGTAGATGAATCGAATCAGGCGGAAATTACCCACGGCTTAAATAAATAACTTCGGTATCCCCATAGCGTTTACGGCGTAATTCTGACCATACAGGCGGTATTTCGCAAGCCACGCGGGCATTTTTTTCCAAAACGAAGATGCCATTTTCTTTAAGACAGGCGACCAACCGGGGTTCCAGTAGCAGACGTTGCGTCAATGAGGCCGTATCCGGTCTTTTATCATACGGGGGATCGGCAAAAATCAGGCTGTAGCGGTCTTGTTCCCCATAGAGCTGAAGAAATTTAAAAGCATCCATCTCATGAACCTTTGCCTCAAGTTTCGTAATTTTGAGATTCTGCTGGATGCAACGAATCGTTTCCCGCGAGTGCTCCACAAACTCTACGGACTCTGCCCCGCGACTTAATGCTTCGATACCCAGCGCCCCGGATCCGCTGAAG
>JBDSIH010000457.1:0-2271 GCA_039918055.1 Chthoniobacterales bacterium | reverse complement strand
GAAGAGATGGAATCTGCCCGCAAAGTTATTTTGGAGAGAATGAATAAAGTTACAGATTACCTTAACTGGTTTGAGGCCTCCCGGATGCGGACCCAGAGCGGCGAGTTTGATGAAATCTTAAAAAATGCATCCCGCTATGATTTTGAGAAAGCGAAGCGGAAAGATGCCATTAGCCGCTACCTTGATGCCGTGGAGGAACGGGGATGGTGATTGGCTTGCGCATGGGCGTAAAGTGCTTATCGTAGAGAGATGCTTCGCTTAACGCGCAAAGAACAGGTGGTGGTGGTTTTTCTCCTGCTTACTTTTTTACTCGGGTTAGGCGTAAAGCATTACCGGCAAATCCATACTCAGCAATTGGCGGAGCAAAGCATCAATACGTAATATGCAAACCATGAGTTTTCATGAAGCGCTGGATCTTATTCTTCGGGAAGATCACCGATATCATAAGGATGCCTACGCATGTGTCCGTGATGCGCTGGAGTCCGCTCTGAAGCACCGTAAAAAAAGCGCGAAAGAAGTGCAACGGCATGTTTCCGCCGCAGAGTTACTGGAAGCGTTTCAGCACCATGCTCTCAAGGAATTTGGTCCTATGACAGTGGCGGTTCTCGATTATTGGGGAATAAAAAGCACGGACGATATCGGAAGTGTCGTATTCAACCTTATCAATGCAGGCATCCTCGGCAAAACGGATGAAGATACGCAGGATGCATTCCGAAACGGTTTCGATTTTCAGGAGGTTTTTGTAAAACCTTATCTACCGCTTCCACGCAAACTGGACAATTCGGTATCAGAAAGCGTTAATCCTCTGTTATGAGGTTCAGCGTTATTTTTGCAGTATGTTTAGCGACGGCTTCCGCTCTTTTTGCAGCGCCAGCGGTCACTCCGAAACCCGAAGCTCTTCCCAAAACGAAAGCACAGGTTAGGACTTTTGCCAATGGCCTTACGGTTATTGTAGAGGAGGATCACAGTGCACCCGTGGCAAGTGTGCAGGTATGGTGCAACACAGGAAGCATTAATGAGAGTGACTGGATGGGTGCCGGACTTTCCCATATTCTTGAGCACATGCTTTTCAAGGGAACGGAAAAGCGAAAGGTCGGTGAGATCGCTAAACGTATTCAGGATCAGGGTGGTTATATTAACGCCTACACATCTTTTGACCGTACTGTATACTGGATTGATATTCCCAATACCGGCGTTTCCGAAGCGCTGGATATCCTGAGTGATGCGATGATGAATTCCACGCTTCCCAAGGAGGAGTATGATAAAGAGCAGGAAGTCATCCGTCGTGAATTTGCGATGGGGTTCGATAATCCTGAGCGCATGAGCCAGGAGTTGATGTTCTCCACCATTTTTCGCAAAAGCCCTTATCGTAATCCGGTCATTGGCTATCTTGATGTTTATAACAAGCTGACACGTGAAAACGTCCTGACTTATTACAAGGAACGCTATGTTCCGAATAATTTAACATTCGTTGTAGTCGGAGATGTTGATGCGCAGAAAGTTTTTGAACAGCTCGACACCTTTTTCGCGGATTACCCAAGACGTATTTTAAAACCGGTTTTTATTCCTGAAGAGCCACGCCAGTTCGGTCGACGGGAAATGAATAAGGAATTCCCCACGGATCTGACACGGCTGGAGCTTGCCTGGAGAATTCCAGGGTTGGCAAACGCCGACACCCCGGCCCTTGATGTTCTTGCCCGCGTGCTGGGCGATGGCCGGAGCAGTCCGCTCTATAAGGAGATTCGCCAGAAAAAAGGACTGGCTTACGAAATATCCAGCGAAGCCTACACCCCGGCCGATATGGGCATTTTTTCAGTGGATGCCGTTACCGATCCTCAGAACCGCAAAGCCGTGGAAGATGCAGTGCTCGATATTTTGGCTCAGATTAAGGAAAAAGGCGTGAGTGGGGAAGCGTTGGAAAAGGCACGAAGGACAGCGCTTTCCACGCAGTTATCGGAATGGACAACGATGCGCGGAAAAGCTTCTGACCTTGGATCAAACTGGCTTCTCACCGGAAATCTCGATTTCTGCAGAGACTATCTGAATGCGCTGAACAAGGTGACAGCCGAAGATTTGAAACGTGTCGCCAGAACTTATCTTACAGAGGATAACTTCTCTGTCACTTCGCTGAATCCCCTTGGATCTCTTGCAGAAAAAAAATCCGGAGATCAGGAAAAGACAGGTGGCGATATTCAGTGCTTTGAACTTTCAAACGGATTGAGATTGCTGGTGCGCGAAGATGCACGTCTTCCATTGGTTTCAGCGGTGGGC
>JBDSIH010000456.1:0-13664 GCA_039918055.1 Chthoniobacterales bacterium | reverse complement strand
GCATCGATATGGATTTTTTGCGTGCGGGAATTTGAGACACCGGTGATACGTGCATGGGGGTAATGTTCTGCCATCCATAGCGAGAGCGAGCCCCAGCCGCAGCCGAGTTCCAGAATACGCTGTCCGTCCTGAAGCTCCGCACGTTCACACGTGAGGGCCAGCATCGCTTCCTCGGATTCCGCAAATGTCGTTTCCGGTTTCGGCCAGTAGCCGCTGCTGTATTTCATACGGGGGCCGAGAACATATTTAAAAAATTCCGTGGGAACTTCGTAATGTTGTTCATTCGCCGCTTCTGTTTTTACCGCGATAGGGGCGGCATCCAGTTCGGCGATAAATCTCATCAATCGATCCTGCTGAAGCTCCATCGTAGGCTCTTGCGCTTCCTGAAGTTTTTTTGCGAGAAGTTGACGGATTCCGATGCGGACGAGAAAGTCCGGCAGCATTCCTTTGGCGAGAAGATCGTCGAGCAGGCTCATGATTTTTTAGGAAACCAGGGCACGAACACGCTCGTTGTGCGCTGATACTTTCTATATTCGTCTCCGCGACTTTTGATGGCGTGCGCTTCGGTGGCGGGAATGCCGGTCACGCGCAGCAGAAAATAAAGCATCAATAGCGGGCAATATACGACGGCCCATCCCCATGGTGACGCAAGGGCGAAGAAAAAATACGCAATCCAGATGAGCCATTCAAAAAAGTAATTCGGATGCCGTGAATAATGCCACAGCCCGACCTGGCAGGTGTGACCTTTACTTTCAGGACGTGAGCGGAACTGATGAAGCTGATAATCGGCAATGGCTTCTCCGCATATTGCGACGATCCATATGCCAAACCCGATCCACTCCAACGGATGCAAGGTCGGTGCAGGATTCCGGCAGATCAGAAAAAACGGCACGGAAAGAATGAAGAGCAAAATCGCCTGTAACTCAAAGAAGCCGAGAAACATCAGGCTCGTATGATGCGGAAACTGCTCGCGAAGTGTTTTGTAGCGTCCGTCCTCTTCGGGGTGATGCTTCATCACGCGAACGCCAAGATAAATACCGAGCCGCAGACTCCACAGACAGACCATGATAGTGATCAAAATTTTTCGTGAGTGATCTCCTGTGCCAGAGGCGGCAGCGATAAGCGCCATCGGGAAAAATCCCAGCGACCACGCAATATCAACAATGCCTGCATTGTTAATGCAGGCAGCAATCAGCCAGACGATAAACATCATCGCCATGGCGAAAAGGAGTCCCAACTCCAGGGATTGAGAAAATGACAGCGCTTTAGGAAGCCAGCAGATCATAGGCGGGACTCGGAATGCTGGTATTATTCGGGCGGGTGTACACATTCTGCACCACGCTGATATGCCGCATTCCGAAGGCCGCTTCGCAATAGCAGAGATAGTAGCGCCATTTGCGGATAAAGACTTCATCGAATCCAAGCGCACGGACTTCCGGCAGCTTTTCTTCAAAACGATCACACCACGTTTTCAATGTCTTGGCGTAGAAGACTCCCATGTCTTCATGATCGAATAGATTGAGCCCGCCGGTCTTATTAATCGCCTGATTAACGCGCGCTACAGAGAGGAGCAACGAGCCGGGGAAAATGTGCTTTTGGATGAAATCGACGCCATCGCGAAGAATCTTGAACTGACGGTCTGGGCAAATAATCATCTGCAGGCCCAGCATACCGGTGGGTTTCAGAACTTCGTGGCATTTCGCGAAATAGGTTTCTAGGTAGCGATCACCGACCGCTTCAAGCATTTCGATGGAGGCGATTTTATCAAACTGTCCGCGTATAAGCCGGTAATCGGTAAGCTCCACGGTAATGCGGTCCGCGAGTCCTGCTTCCTGAATGCGCTTGCTGGCTTCGTCGAACTGTTGCTGGGAAATGGTGACGGTGCGGATTTTGCATCCGTAGGTCTTCGCCGCATGCATGCTGAAGCCGCCCCACCCGGTGCCGATCTCCAGCACCGAATCCTTGTCATTCAGGAAAAGGCGTTTGCAGAGAACATCGTATTTTTTGATCTGCGCTGCTTCGAGATCCAGGTCTGGCGGATCGTAGTAAGCCGAGGAATACGTCATCGTGGGATCGAGCCACAACTTGAAGAAGTCATTGCTCAGATCGTAATGCTCGCTGATATTTTTTTTGCTCGTGTGAAGGCTGTTCGGTCTCCGCATGTGGAGGATGCGATTGTAGAGATTGAGAAAATTGATGAGGCCGCCATGGGAACTGCTTTCCGTTTCAAGGGCCTCGTCGGCATTAAGGATAAACCAAGCGATGACTTTCGTAAGGTTTGTCGTGTCCCAATCTCCCGCCATGTAGGCTTCCGCGAATCCAATCGGACCAAAAATGACGCTCTTGCGGAAGAAGTCTTCGTTCTTCACTTCTATGTTCGCCTGAAGCGTCTTGCTCAAGCCACCGAAATGGTGATGGACCCCATTTGGAAGCGATAAATCCAGGGAACCCCGCTTGAGCTTTTTCAGGGAATTGAGGAGTAGGGTCTTAAAACGCATAAAAGGTTCCATCCATAGATACGAACTGGGTTTTCATTTGGATATAAGAAAAATGAACCGGATTAAGCAGGAGGTGCGCCCGCCGCTTCCTTCGCCAATTTCGTAATCGCGGCATGGTCGATCTTTCCGGAACCGAGGAGGGGTAACCGACTGACACTCAGCATTTCGGCTGGCACCATCAATTCCGGCGCACCTTTCGCCCGCGCGCAGGCAAGGAATGCCGCACGGGTAGGTTCCTTGGCTTCGGTAACTAAAACCAGCTTCTCGCCTTTGCGCGCATCCGGGATGGCGGTGACGGCGGATGGCTCCGGCCAGACTTCCGCAGCAATGGCTTCCACTGCCGCCAGCGAAACCATTTCTCCGGCAATTTTTGCAAAACGTTTAGCGCGCCCGCGGATCGTGATGAAGCCCTGCTCGTCGATCGTGACAATGTCGCCGGTATCGTGCCATCCGTCCACCGGAGGCTCGAGCACACCGGGTTTTTCGGCGCGCAGGTATCCCAGCATGATATTCGGGCCGCGCACGAAGAGGCGGCCGCCTTCGTCGACGCCGGGAACGGGATCGAGTCTTGCTTCCATGCCGGGCAGGATGCGGCCGACCGTGCCGAAGCGATTGAACATTGGTGTATTAAGAGCGAGCGCAGGAGCGGTCTCGGTGACGCCGTAACCCTCGAGAATGCGGATGCCGAATTTTTCCATCCAGACATGACGCGTGGCTTCCTTGAGACGTTCCGCGCCCGCCAGCACATAGCGCAACGAACGGAAATCGTAAGCATGCGCGGCTTTTGCGTAACCGGCGAGAAAGGTATCGGTGCCAAAAAGCAGCGTGGCATTGATGCCATAAACCAATACCGGCACGACGCGATAATGCAGCGGCGAGGGATAAAGATAAACCCGCAGACCCATGACCAGCGGGAGCAGAAGCCCGACGGTTAATCCGAAAGAATGAAAAACGGGAAGGACATTGAACGCAATATCCGTGCGTCCAAAATCTATGCGCGCTGCGGCCTGCGCGGCATTCGTCAGCATATTGCGGTTGGAAAGCACGACGCCCTTCGGAGTGCCTTCAGAGCCTGAAGTGAACAGAATCGCACCGCGATCGTCGGCCTTACGCGTAACGAGTGGCTGCTTCCATCCAAGCAATCCCTGAATTTTATCGAAACGGGTGATCTGTTTGCGGACGTCTTCAAGATAGACCACCTGCACTTCCTTGCTCAGTGCTTCTACGGTGGCCGCGAGACGGGCTTTTTCGACAAAAAGTCTGGAGGTAATGATCGTTTTTACCTCGGCCGCTTTACACGCGGAGAGGATGTTCACGGTTCCTGCGCTGAAGTTGATCATGGCTGGAACGCGTCCCGCAGACATTACGGCGAGGATGGTTACCGCAGCACCATTGGAGTTTGGAAGCATGATGCCCAGGGCATGGTCTTCAGCGGCGAGCGGCATCAGTTTGCGTCCAAATACGGATGCGCTTGCGAGAAGGCGTTTATAGGAAAGTCCGCCGGATACGGGATCCTCCACAGCGATGCGCTTGGGCCCATGCTCATGCGCGGCGGCAATGACGGCTTCGATAATACTGTGATCAGTCGAGGTCGTGCGAAATACCAGGTCGGACATCACGCCATAAAGCGCCGCTCCCGCCGCCTGTCGTCGCGCTTTGCCTTTAAGCTCGGGTTTCACATTTAATTTAACCGGCTCAAGAACGGTCACAGTCACTTTTGGAAACCAGCGGCGGCGCACCTGCTCGGGGGATAACTTGGAGAACGGGGTGGCCTGGAGCCCGTCGATACGCACGGGAACGATCATGGCATTGGATTTGTCGGCAATTAGCCCTGCGCCATCGTAGACTTTCATGAGGCTTCCGGTGACGGTGAGCCGTCCTTCGGGAAAAATGATCAGGGTTTCGCCAGCCTGCACGGCATGGATGAGCGTTCTTGTCGCCATGGGATTTGTCGGATCCAGCGCCATGGCGCGGACAAAACGTAGAAAGGGTTTCACCAGCCAGCTCTTTGCGATGACGCTATCAATGGCGAACACAGGATTGCGATCCGTCAGCGAAAGCGCGAGAGCTGCATCCAGGAAGCTGACATGATTGAGCGCGATAATAGGGTTTGGCCCTGCCTTCTCGATATTTTCAAGCCCCTTAATCTCCATGCGGAAAAAGGTGCGATAAAAAATCGATGTAAAATCCTTAAAAGCCTTAATCGGCAGTAATCGGAAAATAAGAATACCGATAATCAGATTCAAGCCGCCGATCCCTATAATGACCTGCGGTTCGGTAATACCCTTGTTTTGCAAGGCACCCGACAGCACGGAGCCGACAACCATGAAGCCGGCTGCGATGACATTACCCGCTGCGATGACCCGCGCGCGCCTTTGCTCGCCTGCCCAGACCTGGATGGCTGCAAAAATGGGAACAATATAAAGACCGCCCGCAATGGAGAATCCGAGGAGATCAATGCCAACTCTCCAGCCGTTAAAAGTGCTGAAGAAGGTGAGGATATTCACCGGATGGCCAATCGGCACAGAACCCAATGTGGCGAGTCCCAGATCGAGACCGAAAAGCCCCATCAAAATCGCGGCAACGGGAGTCGGAAGAAGAATGATACGTCCATGGGCTATCCACGCGGCAAGGAGGGAGCCCATTGCGACACCAACGGAAAAAAGCACCATCGCGACGATGTAAAGATTCGCCGTGCCGCCGATACGATCTTTGACGAGCGTCGATAGCAGCGGAAGCGTCGTTGCGCCGACAAGCCAGAACCAGCCCACGACCATGGTTCCACGCCACAGGATTTGCGTTTTGTACAGGGAGGAAATTAACCCGAAGGTGGATTTCAGAATATTGCCTTCGATAACAAGCGTAGGATCTGCTTCGCGTGTAGGAGGAATGAGTCGACTCGAAAGCCAGCAGGCGACGGCGAAAACCATAATCAATGCGGCGATAACAAGGGGATTTTCGCTGCCCGTCATCGCCTTGGTTCCCACGATGGTGCCGACAAGGATAGCGAGGAACGTCGCCCCTTCAATAAGCGCATTGCCCCCCGGTAGTTCTTCGATTTTAAGGTGATCCGGGAGGATGCCGTATTTGATCGGACCGAAGAGTGCGGCAATCGTTCCGAATAGTCCCAGCCCCGTCATGAGGATGGGGACGGAGTGAAAATAGAAACCCACGGCAGCAAATCCTGCCGCGAACAGTTCACCAAACTTCAGCCTGCGTGCGATGAGACTTTTGTCGTAGCGATCCGCCAACTGACCTCCAAGACCAGACAACAGAAAAGATGGCAAAATAAAAATAGCGCCGGCCAGCTGAACGAGCAGCGGTGCATTTTCTTTCGCCAGGACGTACACGATAAGTGTGACGAGCGCATTCTTCAGCAGGTTGTCATTGAACGCGGAAAAGAACTGACACCAGAACAGTGCGGCGAATCGACGGACGGAGAGGAGATGTGTTAACATAGGAGCGGCGGATTAAATCCATTTTCGAATCATATCTGCAAACCGATTGTAGAGGAAACCCAGTGCAAGCAGTACTGCACCGAGAACAAGGAAACTCAGAATGCGATAAAGGGTTTCCAGTTGCCAGACATCGACGACAAAAAGACGGCCAATGGCAATAGTCAGAATGCCCATTCCGAGCAGACGATAAGGACGCTCCTTAAGCGCGAAGCCGGTGCCTAGCACAACGAACGCCAGTACAGACCATGCAGCCGTCAGGAGAAACCCGCTTTGGATATGCGCAATCATTCTTCCGCTCAGTATCCATACACCAAGGACGCCAAGGATAATCAGAGTGGCCTGAATTTTTTTTCCGAAAAACCGGCTACCTTCCAGATGTCTTTTACCAATCTGCTGGGCGACGAGAATGAAAGCGAGACCGATAAAGTCGGGTGCAAATACGGGGTGGCCGAAAAGGTTTTGGCCCATAAAATCCATACATCCCAGCAGCAGTGCAGCGGCCGCATAAATGAGGGGTTCCGATTTTCGAATCAATACGGCAATGCCGAATAAAATGAAAGCCGCCGTGGCAAGCGCGACGAATTGCCAGGATTCGATCGTGTATACCTGAATCATCATCAGCCCCAAAAGCAGCGATGCTCCGCGAAGAATTTTGCTATATATTTCTATGCTGGAAATAAAGTTCCCGGGGGCACGGCGTGCAAGAAGCTCTATCGCCAGTGACTGCGCTGAGAAAATAACGTAAGCACCCATTACCATTGGCCAGGGTTGCTTTTCCGATATGGCAAACAGAAGGAGAGCTGCCGTAAGTACTCCAAAAACCTGACTGCCTATGGCTAGCATCCACGCCCGTGTTGAAAACGCATATAGAAGCGTTGCCAATGCGCAGGCAGCGAGCGCGACTAAATATTGCGAGCCGGAAAAGAAGGAGTAGCTCCATGTGAGAACAAGGGCGACGAATGCGATGGTGTGGAAAGCCTGCCAGAATTTTCCCCAGGCTAAAGCAGGCAAATAGATGCGTTGATACTGCCACCAATGCATCAATGCCAGGGAGGTTGCGATGATTGCTACGAAAGGCGTGACAGCGGAATAAGAGGTGCGATCAATCCATAGAAACCCCGCCATGGTGAAAAAAGCCTGCGCACTAAAAGCGAGCTCCGCCATCCGCAGCACATATAATGACGCCGTCGCGAGGAGAGCTATTCCAAGAAGCGTGTACAGGGCGGGATTTCCCTCGAGGGGCTGAAGAATAGTCGCGATTCCCAGCATTGTTGCCAGCGCGACATACCCCGCGGCACGCCACTGAAAGGATGTATTTTTCAAAAAGCCGCGTTGAAATTTAAACATCCACGCAATGCCGAGGAGAATTAGTGAAACCGCACTGGCTGTAAGAACGGCGTGTTCCTTTCCGAAGAAAAGATTCCAGCCTGCATAAGAAGCGGCAATGACTGCGCTAATGCCGGAAAAGAACTGGAGAATTTGTCCATGGCGCTGTCTGCTCAATTTCAAAAGCGTGGCACTCTGCAGGGCAAAGAGCAGAGCGAGTTGGTAGCCGCTGAATTTGAAGATGAAGCCTAAGCCGATCAGCACTAGTCCCTGGGTGAGATAAGCGCCATCAAAGCTGCCTTCCTCCGGATCGACCTTTGCGGCAAAAACAGAGAGCGCGATCAGCAGGGCTCCGTAACCGGCGACAAAAAGCCAGAAGAGGGACGGGTAGTTCCCCTGAACGAGCGGGAAGATAAGTGCGAAAAATGCCGCGTTATTAATCGTCAGAAAAGTCGGGCGCGTGCCGGCGGAAAACCCTTCCGATTTTCCAAGAAAAGTTGCAGCCGTAAATACCACCCAGTAGCACGCGGGGAAAAGAACAGCCGTCCAGAACAGTGACGCATGAACCGGAATGGCAAAAAGGGAATGTGTGGTCTGAAGCCGCCAGAAAGCAAAGGAGGCATAGCAGCCGATCAGACTTATAAAAGAAACAGAAACCCAGCGACGGCGAAGAAGCAGGGTGATCGCGATTCCGCTTAACACGAGATTGCTGAAGAGCGAGAACCCGGCAATGGGATTAATCCCTGCCGTATAGAAGCCAAGCACGATGGTTGCCGTGGCAATTCCCTGGGAGCGCAAACGATCCGCCACCCATATAATCCCACCGGCGAGCAGCATCAATAACGCGCCTCCAATCAGCGGACTGGAAATCACCTGTAGCGGCTCCACGAAATGCGCCGCATACGTTGCGTAATAGATCGTCGCAATACCTCCACCGATGAGAACTTTTCCATAAGCGGCCAGTTCCTCGCGCTTGCGTTTGACCATCCATCCGAGTGCGCCCAGGCCAAAACCGGAAAGATAAATCATTGCGAGTTTTCCAAAAGCGCCGAGTTTTGGAACGAGATGCGTCCATGCAAAATTCCCGAGGAAGACCAGGCCGGTAAGCAAAATTACAATGCCGATGCGGACAAGCCAGACGCGTCCTAAACGCAGCTCCAGGGAATCCGTTTGCGTAGGAGCGTTCTTGAGGGGGATCGGTGCAGGGGCAGGAGGCGCAGGGGTAGCTGCGGGTTCCAGCGCTGGCTGCGAAGTTTGCACAGCGGGAATTGGCAGCCGCTCCTCTAAAAGCGGCGGGGCTGGAGGTTTGATCTCCGGAACGACTACTGACGGCTGAAGCGTTTCCTTAACGGCGGGTAAGACTTGAGAGTCGGCCTGCTGTTCAACGCGTTCGATGCGACGATCCAGCTCTTCCAGTTTACGGCGCAGATCGCGTTGAATATCCCGGAGGCCATTCACTTCCCGCGTAAGGTTTTCATCCATGAGAAATGGATTTAACAGGTTTCAGCGCATATAATAAATCGATAATTTATATGCCGACATTTATAAAAGCGATACTCCTGAAAAGACTATCGCTTCATTCAATGTATTCATGGGTGTTCAGCTTCCGGGATACGGATTGTGCAGATCGCGCTGCTTGTCCGGATTTGCCTCTTTCCGGTGATGAGGAAGTTTTTTCAGCCAGAGAATGAATGCCTGAAAGTGAATGAGGAAAATCACACGCAGGGTAATGAGCGGATATTTCAACGTGTAAGTGAGCAGGTGGGCAAAACTTAATTCGGTACGCTCTCCTGTTAGGGATGTAACAAGCACTTTTTCCTCCCCTTTATAATCATCGATATAAATCTGAAGATTCTTATCCGGAGTTTGAAAACGAAAATCAAAAGCGAGATCGAGCTCGGAAAAAGGAGAGACGTAAAAATATTTTGTCTGCCGCGAGTGGAAACTATCGGTATCTGTGCGCGGCACGAAATAGGGTTTCATTTCGCGAAAGGTGTTGCTGACTTCCGCGACCGAGGCGATGCAGTGTCCTTGTGTATCGAAGCAAAAATAAATGGAGATGGGGTTAAAGACGTAGCCGAAAAGCCGTGGCAATGTCAGCAGGCAGACGCGCGTGATAGGCTCCTGAAAACCCTGTTCGTGCAAATAGCGCAGCACATTTTCCTTCGCGGTTGCGGCTCCCAGCGGAAGATGGTCTGAATCGCGGAAGGAATAGATATTCGGACGATTGGTGCTGAAGAAACGCAACTTCCGGCTCGCGTCTTCCAGTTCATCGAGATCGAGATAGAAAAAGAAAATGCGGTAAAGAAACTCGTGTGGTTTCGGAGATAAACGCCGGTGGAATATCGCGCATTCGTAGAAGCACGAGTTCATGCGTTGACGAGCGATAATGCCTCCCGGATTGCAACACTGCAATCGAGGCCGGATGTGTAGGCATCTTCATGAAAGCCATGCCGGAAATAACTTCCGCAGAAGAACAGCTTTTGATCCGGCGATGTTTTATTCAGCGACGGCAGTTCCTTTTGCGCGCGTAGGGCGCCAAGGGTGAAAACAGGATGTTCGTAATCTTTTTCGTAGAGCAGGCATTCCGGCCGCACGAGGCTCTTTGCATTGAGGGAGACGAAATAGTTCTGTTTTTTTGAAATGCCCTGCAGCGCATTCATCCAGTAGTGCGTGGTTGCCGACTCTTCTTTTTCCACGCGGTAATTCCACGATGCCCATGCGCGGCGACGCTTTGGCATTACCGAAGCGTCGGTGTGCAGGACGGCGTGATTGTATTGGTAATCGAAGGGAGAAAGCAGCCGATGCTGATCTTCGGTAGGATTTTTCAGCACGCGCAATGCCTGGTCTGCATGCGTGGCAAGAACTACACGATCAAAGGTCTGCACTTCCCCGTTCTCGAGGCGCACATGCGCGCCCTGCGGAGATTCGCTGACTTCCACGACTTTCGCCTTCAGGCGCGGTGCGCCGCAACCAGCCAGCATTTTCTGAACATACTGTTTTGCGCCGCCATCGACGGTAAACCACTGGTGATGGCTATTCACGCCTAGGAATCCATGATTATCGAAAAAGTGCAGTAGACTCCACGCCGGGAAATCCAGAATCTTGCGCGGATCGGTGGACCAAACGGCGGAACACATCGGAATAAGGTAGAATTCGAAAAAATCGCGTCCGAGATTATTCACATCCACAAACTGCCGCAGTGTCATCGATTCACATGCGGGGTCTGCGAGGCATGTTTTTGCGACTTCGAAAAATTTCCCGATTTTTCGCAGCAAATGATGAAAGCGGGGGCGAAAAATATTACGGCGCTGGGCAAAGATACGATTGAGGCCCATTCCGTTATATTCAATGCCGGTGGCGAGATGTTGAACACTGAATGACATCTCCGACGGCTTGATGGCGATATCCAGTTCCGTAAAAAGTCGCGTCAGGTTGGGATACGTTACCTTGTTGAAAACAATGAAGCCTGTATCGATAGGAATCGATTTTCCATTTTCCTGGACCTCGACGGTGTTGGTGTGTCCGCCGGGACGATGGTCCTGCTCGAAGAAGGTGAGGCGTGCTCTCTCTCGGAGATTCCACGCACAACCGAGACCGGCGACACCGGTTCCGACAATCGCAATGGTTTGCACAGGATTACGATTTAAGCGCTGTTTCGGGCAGGGATTCGGTCTTTGCTTCAGGCTGGTAGGCCGCTTCCGGTATCGGTCGCAGATCCCAGATGATGCCCAGCCATGATAACACCTTTAAGGTGTAATAGGTGGGATCGATTTCCCACCAGTAAAAGCCCTGACGCGCGGTATGCTGATAGCGGTGATGATTATTATGCCAACCCTCGCCCAGTGTAAGAAGGGCCATGATAAGGCTGTTCCGGCTGTCGTCGGTTGTCTGATAACGGCGCCCGCCGATGATATGGGTAAGCGAATTGATGCAGCAGGTGGCATGAAAAACGATCACCGTACTAATGAAGAATCCCCAAACGATCATCTGCCAGCCCGTTGTGTGAAGTCCGGGAGCAAAGTGATGAAGCGCGCTGCCGAATAAATAGAGTCCGGCGATCAGGAGAAGCGGACCGATGAGATCGAAGCGATTAAGGAAAACCAATTCAGGATATTTGGAGAGATCTTTAACGCGGGAGTAATCCGTCGGGTAATTGCACTCGCTGGTCATCCAGCCAATGTGCGCCCACCAAAATCCTTTTTGGACGGGCGAGTGAAGATCTTCCACATCGTCCGAATGCGCGTGATGGTGACGATGATTGCCAGCCCACCAGAGAGGACCGCGCTGCACCGCCGTCAGACCGAGAAGCGCGAAGGCAAACTGCCCGAAACGCGATGTCTTATAAGCCTTGTGGCAGAAGTAACGGTGATAAAACCCCGTGATGAAAAACATGCGCACGAAATAAAGCACGATGGCGACGGCAACCGCCGTCCAGCTCCAACCGACCCAGATAACGCCCAACATACCCAGATGAAGAATGAGAAAGGGAACGAAGCGGCTGAACTCAAAGCGATCCGGCTTTGCGCGGATGACCTCGGGATCTTCGGGGAAATGATCGGAATCCACAATAGATACCAATCCAATCCAAAATTTCTTTAAGGCATGCATGTCAGGTCGGGGGAAAGGGGGCTGAGTATGTCCGGAAGGCGTTACAACAAGTCTAGTCGGTTTTGATACCCAATTCGCCCAATATACGCTGCAAATCGTCGTTGCCATAGTAATCAATGTTAATTGTCCCAGATTTTTCACTATGATGTATTACGACGCGAGTCGCCAAACGGTGCTGCAGTAAATTCTGGATATGAACGAGTGCAGGAGAAAGATCGTGAGATTTTGACGATTTTTTGCGTCCGGACACTGGTTTTCCGGCTTTTTCGAGATGACTCGCAGCAATTTTTTCAGCCATGCGGACGGAGGCGCCCTGGCGGATAATCTGTTCGGCAAGCATGCGCTGCTCTTCCGGATGTTTCACGGAGAGAAGGACTTTTGCATGGCCTACACTGATGCGGCCCTGAACGAGCCAACCCTGGACTTCCTTGTCCAGATCGAGAAGACGCAGGGTGTTGGCAATAGCGGCACGACTTTTACCGACGCGATGGGAAACGTCTTCCTGTGTCAGTTTAAAATCCTTCGTAAGTCGCTCGTAGGCGAGTGCTTCCTCAATCGGATTGAGGTCTTCACGTTGAAGGTTTTCGATGAGGGCGAGTTCCAGAACCTCGCGGTCGGAGGCTTCGCGAACAATGACCGGCGCTTCCTTAAGGCCAACCTGCTGGGCGGCACGCCAGCGTCGCTCCCCGGCGATGAGCTCAAACTTCGCGCCATTTTTGCGAACGATGAGAGGCTGGATGATTCCGCGCTCGCGAATCGAATCCACGAGTTCCTTGAGATATTCCTCACGGAATTCGCGGCGAGGCTGGAAGCTGCTGGGCATGATTTCCTCAAGGGAAATGCTCTGCACACGTTCGCCCAGTTCCGTCGAAGGAACTGGCGTCGCGATTTTTGGTTGAATGAGGGCGCCGAGACCTTTGCCCAGGGCAACTTTAGCCATGAGAGCCAGCATAGACAGACCCAGATACCCTTTGCAATGCAATGCGTGTTTCTTGATCCCGCGCGGAACGCAGGCTAACCTGCGTGGAAATGGCTCTATCCAAAGCGCACAACGTCACTCTTTATCTCGATGATAAAGCGCAGGATGGACCGATGAATATGGCGATCGATGAAGCGTTGTTACGGCATTGCACGCAACCGGTTGTGCGCTTTTACCACTGGACGGTTCCGACACTTTCTGTGGGATATTTTCAACCCCTAATTGAAGTGGAAAATCAGGCAGGGGATATGCCGATAGTGCGTCGCTGGACAGGAGGGGGGATGGTTCATCACGGCAAAGACCATACATTTTCCATCGCCGCACCTCTTGGTACGGAACTGGGAAGGCTTTCTCCGGAAATATCCTATCGGTTTATCCACGAAGGAATGATTCGCGCCTTTGGAAAGAGCGGCCTTCGTCTCGCCGCATGTGAGGATCGACTTTCGGGAGCAGCATGTTTTCAGAGTCCGGCGCTTCACGATGTGCTGCAGAATACAAAAAAGATTGCCGGGGGAGCGCAACGAAGAAGCCGCGCCGGGGTTCTTCATCAGGGCAGTATTCAGCAAATTGAGACAGATGAAGAATTTCCCGCTCGCTTTGCGGCTGAATTCGGCGAAAAAGTTACTGTTACAGCTCTTCCCGAAGATGTTCTGGAAACCGCATGTCTGCTTGTGCGCGAACGCTACGGAAGCCCCCAATGGTTGACGAAATTTTAACAATCCAAAGATGTCCTCACATTCGCCAAAACTGAACGCTGACAAAAATCACGAAACAAGCATGGATTTCTCCCGT
>JBDSIH010000455.1:0-5665 GCA_039918055.1 Chthoniobacterales bacterium | reverse complement strand
ACTTCCACCCTACGATTTTTGCGACAGGAAAGAACGTCCGCATGAGGGGGAGGAGCTTCTGCGCGGGGGTGAGGCGCACGATGAGGGATTTTGTCGCGCTGGAAATCTTCCCCGTGGATTTGCTTGTGGGAACGCCATCCGCCTCGACGGAGGAAATTGTGAAATCACTCAGTGCCGCGGCGTGAAACACGACATCCGTATCCCCCTTACAGTGCTGGAAAAGCTCCATAAGGTGGTGATTGGTATCGAAGGTCTGGACGGTCGCCCCGGAAGGCAGCTTTGTGTAGCTGGAGCCGAGGCCGCGGAAACACGTCACTTCATGGCCTGCGTCGACCAATGCGTCTGAAAGCAGGGTGCCGATCTCTCCGGTGGCGAAATTGGTAATCTTGCGCACCTGATCGATCGGTGAGGATGCGGGGCCGCAGGTTACTACAATTTTCATGGGATTATTTTGCCGATTTGAAGAAATTCCGCTGTTTTTCGGAGATGGGATTTCCCAGCTTTTCGAGGACAAGAAGCATGTCTTCCCAGACTTTTCGTTTTTCTGTTAAGCTTTGATTGCGAAGTAGATATGCGGGGTGGTAGGTCACCATCACGGGAATCGCTTCAAACTCATGCCATTTGCCCCGCAGGTCGCGCATGGGGGCATTGGTTTTCAGCAATCCTTCCGCGGCGGTCGCGCCCAGAGCAACCAGTGCCTTTGGTTTAATTAAGGCGATCTGCTCCTTCAGCCAGGGTAGGCAGGTTTCCATTTCCTCCGGTTTGGGTTTGCGGTTTCCGCTTTCTCCGGCAGGCATGTCGGGGCGGCATTTCAGGACATTGCCGATATAAATTTCGTCGCGCTGGAATCCCATGGCCTCGATAATTTTCGTGAGCAGCTGACCGGCGCGTCCGACAAACGGTTCGCCTTCTTTGTCCTCATCCGCCCCGGGAGCTTCGCCGACAAACATCAAATCCGCATTGCGATTGCCCACGCCGAACACGACCTGTGTGCGGGAGGCGACGAGGTTGGGGCACTTCGTGCAACGGAGTGCGTTTTTGCGCAGGGTTTCCCAGACTTCATCTATGTCGGAGGTGATTACAGGAACAACGGGTGGTTTTACCGTATTTACGGGAGCGGGAGTGGAAACAGGCGCGGATTTCTCCGCTTTCGCCATGACTTTCTGAAAACGGTCAAACGTCTCACGCGACGCAATGGGAGGTGCCCCAAATCCCCCGCGAATTTCCGCAAGGAGTCGTTTCGTTTCCGCAACAGCAAGTTGTTTTCGATCCATTAATATATCTCCCGGCGGGAGTTTCCTTATCAATGGTTAAGAAGGTAATAGATGATGCCGCCGGCAACAAGGATCACGACGAGAATAATGACGCCGATGACGCGGAACCACTTCAGCATTTCGCGGACGCGGCCGACTTTCGCGACGTCGGCAATGATGGAGGTCAGGTCACGGTGCTTGAGTTCGGCCTGCAGGCGGTATTTCTCCTGCTGGAGGCGGCGTTGAAGAACGGCTGCGCGCTTGTCATCCTCAATGAGTTGCTGAACGCGAAGCTGAATATAAACGGCCAGGGTCTGCGCTTCATCACCCTGAGTCTGGGAGTAGGCACGCGCCCACAACCCAGGCTTCATCTGCTGGCTCTGCAATTCTGCAGCTACCGCTTCGTAGTAATGGTCGTCATCGCTGGACATGCGCGAAAAAAGTATAATTCCCCGTTAGAAAAATCATTATCAACCCGCCTTGAGGCGTTATGCAAGAGTGCGATTGATTGGGAATTACTGCTGGGGATAGCATATAAAAGTTGTCTAAAGTCCTAGCCTTTATCCCTTTCGGGTATCATCCGGGATAACGAATCGCAAGTAGATTCAGGAAGGGAGCTTTTTGAAGTTTGGCAGAAGGTCCCGAAACTCTGCGGGCAGCGGGGCGATAAATTCGCGAATTTCGTCCGTTCGTGGATGTTTGAACGCAAGTTTCCAAGCGTGAAGCATGTGCCGTTTGTGGTTTCCCCGGTTGCCATAAACGGAATCTCCAAGGATGCCATGGCCGATGTGTTTTAAATGCACGCGGATCTGGTGGGTGCGGCCGGTCTTGGGGCGGCACTCCACGAGCGTGAGCTTTCCATCGGATTCCAGTGCCTTGTAAAGGGTCGTTGACGGACGCCCCAGCGTTTCCTCGACGACGGTCATTTTCTGGCGGTGGAATTTGTGACGCCCGATCGAGGCTTCGATCGTTCCGCTCGGAGGGGTAATCCTGCCCGGGACAATCGCGAGGTAGGTTTTTTCGACTTCGCGACCGGCAAACTGCCTGGAAAGCGATTGATGGGCGGCATCGTTTTTTGCAACGACGAGGCAGCCGCTGGTTTCTTTATCGAGCCGATGCACGATGCCGGGGCGCTGCACGCCGCCGATTCCGGAAAGAGATTTGCAGTGATGAAGCAGGCCGTTGACGAGTGTGTTGTCGTGCTGCCCAGCGCCGGGATGCACGGTGAGGCCCGCAGGTTTATTGAGAACCAGAAGATCGTCATCCTCGAAAAGAATGTTGAGATCCATTTTTTCAGGAAGTGTTTCCTCAAGCGGAACCGGAGGGGGAACGGTGACGGTAATCTGGTCGTTATTTTTCAGGATATCGCTGGAGCGGGCAACTTTTTCATTCACGAAAACCTGTTGCTGCTTGATGAGCGCCTGGATGCGCGAGCGGCTGAAGCCCGGCATTTTTGTGACCAGAATCTGGTCAAGGCGCATGCCATGCTGGGGGATATCCGTTAAATCAAATTGATGGTGCTCACTGCTCACGGATTCATTTCTATGTTTGAAAACCGGAGAACGAAAGGATGAATACATAGCGTGTGCATTATGGTTCGGCTTGCTGCCGTTCGAATCAGCCGTTACTCTCCCTGCGGAATGTCCGACCCAGAATCTTCCCAGCAAATTTTACAGGCATGTTCGGCCTGCGGCGCCCTTCTTGATGTTTCTGATGAAATCCCGTTCGGGCAAATCTACTGCCCCAGTTGCGGGCAGGGCCTGAGAGCGCGCACGCAATTTAATAATTTCACCCTCCAGGAACTACTGGGCGAGGGTGGAATGGGTTCGGTGCTTAAGGCGCTGGATCTCAATCTCCAGCGGGAAGTCGCCCTGAAGATCCTTAAAAAGGAATGCAGCGCGAATGCCGAGGAACGCCAGCGTCTGGAAACGGAAGCGCGCATTACCGCCTCGATCAATCACCCGCACGTGGTGAAGGTTTTCTCCTTCGGTGAAGATCACGGACAGTTCTACCTTGCCATGGAACTGGTGGAAAAAGGCTCGCTGGATGACCTCATGGCGATTCAGCGCCGGGTCAGTGAAGCGCAGGTTCTTGAAGTGGGAATCCAGATTGCCCAGGGGCTGGAAGCGGCGCATGAACGCGGATTGATTCACCGCGATGTGAAGCCCGGGAATATTCTTTTTGCCGATGCGCACACGGCGAAGATTGTGGATTTCGGCCTCGCTCTTGCGCTTGTGGACGAAGAGGGCCAGCGCGGCGAGGTATGGGGAACGCCGTATTACATCGCCCCGGAAAAATTAAATAACGAGCCGGAGGATTTCCGCAGTGATATGTACAGCCTTGGCGGCACGCTTTTCCACGCGCTTGCGGGGCGTCCCCCCTTCGAGGCGCAATCTGCCTCTCTGGTGGCGCTCAAGCATATCAAGAGCCAGGTGGTGAGTCTTCAGGCGTTCGCGCCGGATGTTTCAAGCGAGACGGCATATGTCATTAACCGCACGCTCCTTAAAGATCCGGACAAGCGTTACCAATCCTACGCGGAACTTATCGAGCATCTTTCCTATGCGCGCGCAAAGCTTCTGGAGCGTGCCGCCAATCCCCGAAAGGCGAAGGAACGCGTCGTCGTTGAATCCGAAGAGCAGCAAACGCTCATCGGCCTGATCACGATGGGCATCGTCGCGATCCTTATTGTGGTGGGTATTGTGCTTTATGTTTATCGCGGTCCCATTTTTGGAAAAGGGAAAGAGGCCGCTGTGGTAATGATGAAGCCGGAGCAGGTGAATCAGAGGATTTCGCATGCGAAGCTTTTATTATTTAACAAAAAGCCGGAAGAGGCGCTCGAAGACCTGCTGTCTCTCGCGCAAAAGCCGGGAGTGCCACAGCCGATTTTAAACTGGGTGCGCCTGAATGAGGCGTTGGCGGCACTTGCGGCGGGACAGGGAAATATCGCCCGGCAGGCTTTCGAGGTTATTCAGGCGGGAGGTCTTTACAGCCCTGATGAAAAGGAAGGGAAGCTCGCGAATTTCTTTCTCGAAGTGAGCCGGCACATGATGAATCCCCAACCGATCAGCGACAGCATCATGCCCATGTATTCTGCGGGAAACTTCGAGGCATTCGGCCTTCTGTTATTTGGAATCAAAGACGTGACGCTCGGGGAGTTTGAAATGGCGCAAACGATTCTCCAGGCCTTTATGGCATCCACCCCCGAAGCGCCCTATGAGTGGATCAATGACTACAAGCCGCTTGCCCAGAAATATCTGAATGACGTTGGCGCTTACCTGAAGATTTCCGCCCAATTGGAATCCCTCTCTGATGATGCCGCCGCCACGAAACTTCTCCAGGAGGCAAAAGCTGCCCAGGCCGGACTACAGCCTGGCGGGAAGCTCAAGGAAAAGTTTGATATGCTGATACAGGATATCAGCACGCATAAGAGCGCCCCCTAGTCGTAAAATCGGCGCCGAAAGTATGCATCCCATACTGGACAGATTGCAGCATGCACGTAAGCTGGGCTTATGAGTGATACCGGCATCCCGACGCCCGAGCAGTTGCAGCAGAAACTCAACGAATTTATGCGCTCGCATTTCGGCGATAAAGTATCCGTCGCCGCCATGCCGCAGACCGAGCCGGATTTGGAGCAATCTGACGAGCCGCCGGTGAACGACCGCACAAAGATATTCGATTTTTCCCATACGCCGCGGGATATCAAGCGGCAGCTCGATCGCTATGTTATCAAGCAGGATGAGGCGAAGAAGGTTTTGGGCATCGCGGTCTGTGACCACTATAACCACGCGAAATTCGTGGAGCGCAACCGCATTGCCAAAGGTTCGAACGCCATCGAATACGCAAAGCAGAACGTCATCCTCATCGGCCCTACCGGCGTGGGAAAGACCTACCTTGTAAAACATATCGCAGATCTGATCGGAGTGCCGTTTGTGAAGGCCGATGCCACGAAATTCAGCGAGACCGGCTACATGGGCGGCGACGTGGAGGACCTTGTCCGTGAACTCGTCCAGAAAGCCAATGGCGATATCGCGCTCGCCGAGCACGGCATTATTTACATTGATGAAATTGATAAGATCGCGACTTCCGGAAACCTGATCGGCCGCGATGTCAGTGGCCGCGGCGTTCAGACGACGCTCCTGAAGCTCATGGAGGAAACGGAAGTCCCGCTTCGCAGCCAGGCGGACATCCAGTCCCAGATGCAGGCGATGATGGAATTTCAGCGCAATGGCAAAAGCCAGCGGGAATCCATTAATACACGGCACATCCTTTTCATCGTCAGTGGCGCATTTGATAAGCTGAAAGACATCATCGGCCGTCGCGTCCGCCAGGGGCATATCGGATTTTCTGCCAAGCCTGCATCCGCCGTCGAAGAAGCAGGCCTTTTCCAGCAGGTGACCACGCGCGATCTCATT
>JBDSIH010000454.1:0-2653 GCA_039918055.1 Chthoniobacterales bacterium | reverse complement strand
ATAATGAGACTCTCGCTGGTATGCTGGATGAAGACCGTGGTCGTTCCTGTTATCACGCCGCTACGTTGCACGGCCTGTGCAACCTCGTCGGTAATTTCGTAAGTGCCCTTACCTCGTGTTTTTACCGGGATAACGACGTTCAGTATTTTCATGATGGGCGACGATAGCAATCTCTTCAGTATCCTGCGGGTTCCTTGTATTTTCCCAAGGATACACTTGACGCGATATAGGTCGGATTTACTCTTTAGGGACGAAATTTTTTAAAAAATACTCGACCATATCATGAGGACAGCGCGATCTGTTTCTATCTCCATTGAGCACTAAGTAGCCGAAGGAAATTCATGCCCAATAAAAAAACTATCGACCCGCTGCATATGGAACTTGCCCGGGCTGTTGCCGTTATGCGTGCGACACTGGAGTCGACACCGGATGCGGTCGTGATTACCGATGAGAACCGCAAAGTTACGGATTTTAACGAAAAATATCTCGATGTCTGGAAAATACCGCGGAAAACCCTGAAGGATGGAGCGGAGGGAGAAGCCCGAAAATTCGCCAGCCTCAATTTCAAAGACCCGCAAAGCTTTATCGCGAAAGCGGAGGAAATTCTGGATTCCGATCAGGACAGCTTTGATCTTCTGGAATTAAAGGACGGCCGGATATTAGAGCGAACTTCGAAAGTTTTTTCGGCCGAAGGCGACAGCAAAAAACGCCTGTGGAGATTTCGCGATGTCACGGAACGTCACAAGGCGGAAATTACGGCAACGCGACTGGCGGCTATTGTGGCCTCCTCGGATGATGCTATTATCGGAAAAGATTTAAATAGCATTATCACGAGCTGGAATGACGGCGCGGAGCGCATATTCGGCTACACAGCGGACGAAATGATCGGCACTTCAATCATGCGCCTGATTCCTGAGGACCGTGTGAATGAAGAGGCGGAAATTCTCAGCCGTATCCGGCGCAGCGAACGCTTCGATCACTTCGAAACGATCCGTATTTCCAAAAGTGGAGAGCAGCTTCATCTCTCTGTCACCGTATCTCCGATCAAGGATTCCTCCGGAAATGTGGTAGGCGCATCCAAGGTGGCCCGTAATATTACCGGGCGAAAAAAAGCAGACGCCGCCCTGAAAAAAGCTATGGCTGAAATCGAGGTGGTAAATCGCGAACGCCAGGAGCTTCTGGATAGTGAACGGGAGGCGCGATCGCAGGCCGAACGCGCAGGCCGGATTAAAGATGAGTTTCTCGCCACGCTCAGCCACGAGCTCCGCACTCCGCTCAATGCCGTGCTAGGCTGGGCGAGCATCATGCGTATTGGAAAACTTCAGGGCGAAGAGCTGCAAAAAGGTCTCGAGACCATTGAACGCAATGCCCGCGCCCAGGCGCAGATCATCGAGGATCTTCTCGATATGAGCCGCATCATATCTGGCAAAGTTCGTCTCGATGTCCAAAGGATTGATCTCTCGGCCGTCCTCACGGAGTCAATCGATACGGTGCGGGCTACCGCAGAGGCCAAAGGAATCCGTCTGCAGGCTATCGTGGATCCTTTCGTAAGTCCGATGTTCGGAGATCCAAATCGGCTGCAGCAGGTTTTCTGGAATCTTCTTAATAACGCCATCAAGTTCACGCCGAAGGAGGGCAGCATCCAGATCGTGCTTCAGCGCATTAACTCGCAGGTGGAGATCCATATCATTGATAGCGGGCAGGGAATTTCCACAGAATTTCTGCCCTATGTATTTGATCGTTTTCAGCAGGCAGATGCATCTACGACTCGTCAATACGGCGGGCTCGGTCTTGGACTGGCGATTGTAAAGCAGCTTGTCGAATTGCACGGTGGAGTCGTGCGGGTTAAAAGTGGAGGATCCGGGCAGGGGGCCACTTTTACGGTGCAGCTGCCTCTGCTGGCCGTTCATGCCGAACCGGAAAAAGATCAGGAACATCCGCGCGTACCGCGGCGGGAAAGCCTGCCACTTCCCGCGATATGTCTCGAAAGCGTCCATGTGTTGGTTGTAGATGATGAAACGGATGCGCGCGAACTCGTAAAACGTCTTCTGGAAATGGCAGGCGCAAAAGTTTCTCTCGCGGCCTCTGCTTCCGAAGGCATGGAACAAATTCATAAAGCCTGCCCGGATGTGCTGGTATGTGATATTGGAATGCCAGGAGAAGACGGCTATTCGTTGATTGGAAAATTACGCGCTCTTAAAGATAAGAAAAAGAGTGCATTGCCGGCAATTGCATTAACTGCGTATGCACGATCAGAGGATCGCACGAAAGCCATCCGCTCCGGATTTCAAAATCATTTGTCGAAACCGGTTGAACCTGCGGAGCTCATGGCAGTGGTAAGCAGCCTCGCAGGACGTTGAAGATATTTTAGATATGAATACCAAACTGCAGCGCGTCATCATTAAAACCCTTTTGCTCTTGTTTGTCCTGCTGGCTTTGACGCAGGGCATTTCGGCGGCGGAGACAAAAATCCTCAATGTCTCATATGATGTCTCCCGCGAATTTTATAAGGACTATAACGATTGGTTCATTAGTTACTGGAAGGAAAAGAAAGGCGCGCCAATTACGATTGATCAATCCCACGATGGATCAAGCAAGCAGGCCCGCGCCGTTCTCGATGGTTTGGATGCCGATGTGGTGACGATGAATCAGG
>JBDSIH010000453.1:0-6973 GCA_039918055.1 Chthoniobacterales bacterium | reverse complement strand
CAGAAATTCCGCGATCCTAATTCCATTTTCCTGCGTCAGGAGAATGAACGTATCCTCATGGATGATATTCTCGAAGCGCGCAATCAATTCATACTCGCGAAAATCGAAGAGTCCGCTCCCCGCTACGACCACGTCGTCGTGCCATGGGGCGCAATGCACATGCCCTTCCTTGAACAAAAGTTGCGCGAAAAAGGCTACCACGAAATCCAGCGCACCGACCGCAGGGCAGTGGCGTTTTTTTAAGGCGACACGTTTTGCGATAAAGGAGTGTAAAAAATGCCGAATTCGGTCCTTTAATATATCCTATCGGTTCAAAGGCTAGAGTTGCTTACGAAAATAAGGCCCCGCAAAATATTCGACTGCTGGATTTTCTCAATTTGTATATGCTTCCAATTATGATGGGTGTGGGCTCTCTCATTAGTTTCTCCATCCTGATGGCGGTGACGTTTGTATTAAAGGATTAGCTGGTATTCCAAATATACGTGAGTGGCTGAAGGATATTTAGGAAAAGTAGCTTTATTCAGTTCTAGAAACGGTTCACTCTCGCTTCCGTTCTATGAGTTCCCCGGAGACAAAAACCTCTATCCACATTGATTTTTTGGATCATCTTCGCGGGATCGCGGTGTTGATGGTTTTTCTCTATCATGCGTTTGGGCAGGCTTTTAAGATGTCGCAGTTGCCATGGGAGGGGTGGTTTCATTGTTTTCAGGTGCCTTCGGTAGTAATCGCATTTTTTCCGGTAATGGTGGGCTGGTGTGGTGTCGCGGTATTTTTTGCGCTGAGCGGATTCTGCATTCATCTGAGTTACGAACGTTCGCGCAATAAGAGCCTGCGGGATTTTTATGTGCGGCGCATTTTCCGTATTTATCCGCCGTATCTGCTGTGTCTTGTGATTTTTTCTTTTATCTATCCGTGGCGGGCCATTGATTTTCATTCTCTTGTCAACACGCAGAATTTTTTTACGCACCTGTTTCTGGTTTACAACTTTGACTTCAAATTCTTCTACGGCATCAATGTGGCCTTTTGGAGTATTGCGGTGGAATTTCAGCTTTACCTCATCTATCCGATTTTGCTCTGGCTGGTGAGGCGTGTGAACTGGCTGGGGGCACTGACGATTCTTGGAATCATCGAGATCGGACTGCGATTTACGGAGGGTTATCTTTCCACGGTATATAATACCGATCTGCCATATTTCATCATTGGAGCGCCAATTTACTTTTGGTTCAGTTGGTCGGTCGGGGCAAGGCTGGCGAACGCCTACGTCAAAGGAGAGCCGCTTCCGTTTTTACGCCTTCCGGTGCGCTTCTGGGTCGTATTAACACTTCTTGCTATGCTGGTGCATCCCCTCTTTCCGCTGGCTTTTACGTTCATGGCGATTGCCACGGTGACATTTATGGCGCGTCAGTTCATGCGGCCGAGATCACTTATTCTTCCAGGGCTTCAACATCTTCGTTTCGCGGGGCTGATAAGCTATAGCATCTACCTTCTGCACTTTCCGATCCTGGATGTAACGATGCGCGGGATTGCGAAGTTTGTCCCCGCGCTTATTGGTCACCCAATCCTGCTTTTCACGATTTTTATGGTGGAATGGGTTCCGATACTCGGACTTTCCTACCTGTTCTATCGATGGATCGAAAAGCCGAGCATCGATTGCGGGAAATGGTTTCTGAAAAAATACCCCTCTGCGCCAGGCATTGCCTGAACGCAGCATTATATGAAACTGGCAGCCAGGGAACTGGTTACTTGATCGGCAACAAATTAATGTTATTCAGTGTCTCGTTGAAGATCTGATTTTGGTCGCCGAAAATATAAGCAGATCCGCGTAGATAATCGGCGGCTTCTGATTTATTTCCATTTTTCAGCTCCCATACTGCCCTTGCATAGTACCACGATGGGGAATTGCTGGGAAAGGTAATGCCATTCATCCATTTTTGCGCTTCGGGCGTATTATTGAGTTGTATGTAGCACAGGAAGATCATGAATTGGAGAAGCTCATTGCCGGGGTAAGCCGCCAGCATTTTCTTAAAATAATCGGCGGCTTTAGTATAATCGCCTTTTTGAAACTCAATATCGCCGAGGTTATAGGTGGCAGCAAAGAAACCGGGATTTAGCTTCAGAGCTTCGGTATAAAGATTTGTCGCCTGATCGTATTTTTTTTCACCGACCATGATTGCGCCGCGCAGATTCAGGGTGCTGGCATTGGAGCCGAAGATTTCCTCGGCTTTCTGCACATACTTCAGGGCTTCTTGATAATGCTTTTTTTCCAAATACTCTCCGCTCTGTCGAAGGTAGGTCTGATACTGGGCGGACTTAATGGGATCGACCGGAGCAGGTTTTGGCTTTGGGTCAGGTGTTGCGGTAGGAGCGGGTGTAGGAATTGCTGTGGTAGCTGGAATCGCTTCAGGAGTAGGTGTGGCATCCTGGCCACGGGATAGCAGGGGCATCAGCAGGCTGAGCAGAAGCAAACGAAGTATGACGGGGAAATTCATAAGGAAAATTGGTCTTTGCCTATTGGACGCTAAAGCGGGTTTTCAGACAAACTTTATTGCAGGCAGAATAAAGGAAAGTTATGAGATTGCCGGAATTTACATTCTTCGTATTCTTCTCAGACCATGCATTCCGGCTATCTTGCGCTTCTCCTCCATGCGCATCTTCCCTTTGTCCGGCATCCGGAGCATGAAGACTTTCTGGAAGAGGATTGGCTTTTTGAGGCGGTGGCAGAAACATATCTTCCTCTTTTGAAAATCTTCCGCGCTCTGGCTGCGGAAAAAGTGGACTTTCGAATCTCGCTGACAATGACGCCAACCCTCTGCGCAATGTTGCGCGATCCTCTGCTTCAGGGGCGTTGCGTGCGCTACCTTGCGCGGGGTGCCGAACTCGCCGCATCGGAAATTGAACGCACCCAAGGCGATGCCGCACTCAATGAATTGGCCAAATTTTATCACGGTCGATTTGTGGAAGCCGGTGCGTTTTATGAAAAGGAGCTGGGTCGCGACATCGTCGGAGCTTTTGCGCAATTGCAGGAGGATGGTTATGTGGAAATCATCACTTGTGCAGCGACCCACGCTTTCCTGCCCGCGCTGGAATCCTTTCCTGAAGCCATCCGTGCCCAGATTCTGATAGGGCGAGACGAATATAAGGAATGTTTCGGCCGCGAACCGTTAGGTATCTGGCTTCCGGAATGTGGCTACCTGCCGGGGCTGGATCGCATTTTACAGGAAGCGAATCTCCGCTGGTTTGTGGTAGATGCGCATGGCCTGATGTATGGAAAACCGAAACCACGCTTCGCGATTTACGCGCCGTGTTTTACACCCGCAGGGCCGGCAGTCTTTGCGCGAGATCGGGATTCGAGTAAGCAGGTCTGGAGTGCGCGCGAGGGCTACCCGGGCGATCCGGCTTATCGGGATTTTTACCGCGACATCGGCCAGGAACTTCCCCTCGACTATCTTAACCGCTTTCTGCCCGACGAGGGAATGCGTCGCAATACGGGAATTAAATATCACCGCATTACCGGACGCGATGTGGAGAAGCAGGTTTACCGCCGGGACTGGGCGCTCGGAGCGGCGGATCACCATGCGGGAGATTTTTTACGCAGTAGGGCAGGGCAGATCGAGCATCTGCGCAGCATCATGGGTGTCGATCCCATCGTGCTGAGCCCTTACGATGCCGAGCTTTTCGGGCATTGGTGGTTTGAGGGCCCGGAGTTTCTCAACGGTTTTTTGCGCAAAGCGGTTTATGACCAAAGTGTCTTCCGTCTCACCACTCCGTCGGACTATCTGGGGTCGCATCCCGTGGCGCAGATGGTATCCCCTGCGTCTTCAAGCTGGGGACACAAGGGCTATGCAGAGGTCTGGCTTGATCGGGGAAATTCCTGGATCTACCCCCATCTCCATGCTGCGACACGAAAAATGACAGAAGCCGCCCGGAAATTCCGCACGGCGCCCACGGCATTTGTGAACCGCATGCTTCAGCAAATGGCGAGGGAGCTATTGCTCGCGCAATCCAGCGACTGGGCGTTTCTCATCAAGGCGGGGACAGCAATGGCCTATGCGGAACAGCGCACCAGGGATCATCTCCTGAAATTTAACCGCTTAAATGATGAGCTTTTAAGCGGGGCCACGGAATCTTCTCTTCTCAAAATCTGCGAAGACCGCGATAACTTATTTCCTAATATTAACTGGCGGCATTTCCTGTGAAAACATTTTTAGAATTCAGTCGGGAGATTATTTTTCTCTCATTCGTTTGCATATTTATATCGCCGCTTGCTGCGGAGGATCGCACGGCGCGATTGATTTTTACGCCGCCCGCATTGGAGGGGCGCTTCAGTATCGGCATCTACACGCTGCAGGGAAAACTCGTGCGCATTCTTTTTGCCTCCGCCCCTCCGACTTATTTTCAGATCGGAATCAATGGCTACCAGATTTCATGGGATGGCAAGGATGATGCCGGACAACCCGCGCCAGCCGGAAAATACACCGCACGCGGTTATGTCGTGGGTGACATCAAAGTCGAAGGTGAGGCCTATCATTTTAACGACTGGGTTTCGGATATGAAGGAGCCGATTCCGGAGAGGATTAAGGGTATTTTCCCTGCGGTTAAGAATCAGTTGTTAATACTGGCAAAGACAAGCGGAGAGGATTCGATTTTTGAAGCAGATGGAATTTCTGGCGAGTCTCATTGGAAATCCAAAGGACCCTTTGTAGAAAGTGCGCCAGTATTGACGCCTCCTTCTTTTTTACATTCGAAAGATGTTTTATCTTCCGCTTCGGGCGAAAAGGATACGTGGTGGGCAGTCATCGCCCGTACAGAAGTTGATAAGCAAAAAATTGTCGTTGGCCAGTTTGAAAAAGATGGGACATTTCTTCGTGAGCTTCCTGCTCCTGTGGGCGAGCCCCCCTTTTCAAAGGTTGCAACCAGTGCAGATTCGAATTTGGTGTGGATTTTATCCGAGGATGATAACCGCCAGATTCTCCGCGCCCTTCGCCCTGCGGCGAAGACGGACAAACCCCTTTCCGGCGGTAGCGACTGGGAAATTGCTTTCGAACACAAAAGTGAACGCTGTGCCAATTTCGGTTTTGTCGCAGGAAAACTGGTGCCCGCTGTGGAGAATTTTTCTTCTCCTCCGATCAATGTGCGCCTGATTCCCAATGACCTTGAACCCGAAGTAGCCCAAAGCGTCTCTTTGCACCCCCTGGCCCGACCGAATGGTGGATGGATTGCCACGGCGGATGGGTTGCCGCTCGTTCGCATCAGTGATGCCATGTCTTCCCGTCTGGCCCTGATGCTTGGAGATAAGCCGGGTGTGGGACTGTGGTATCAGACGCAGGGAGGGGCTGTGGTAGAGGAATTTCGCATTGAAGGATTGGAAAATATGGCCGATTTCAATGTGGGAGAGTTCGATCTGCCCTGACATCTGCCCGCCATGACGGCTTCTATCGGAATTTCTCGTGATTTTAAGAAACGCTTATGTCACCTTATCTGGCCGATCCAGGAGTGAGGCTTCCGGGAAGTATACAATCAGATGAATCGCGAATTTCGAATTTTGCCGTCAGGCGTTTTGCTGACAGTTGTGGTGCTATTATGCGCCGCGTTTCCGGCTGTCCTGAAAGCGCAGGTTGCGGCAGAACATTCTGCGGCGGTAATAAAGCCTCCCTTCGGCGTTTACTGGGGCCTTTCTGCGGATCGTCTGCAAAAAACGATAGAGGAAACGAAGGCGAAAGTAGTTGAGACGCGTGAAGTCAACGGCAGGAAAGGCCTTGTGGTTGAGGGATTGGTTTATCCGGGACTTCAGCGGGCAATTTTTTATTTTGTGGATGACGGCCTGTGCGAGGTGGAGCTTCAATACGGGCAGACCAATCTCGATGCCACGGGGTATAGCACTTATTTCGACAGCATGCGGCGCAGTCTTGAAAGAAAGTACGGCACGGGGCGACTTGTCACACGTTCCAAAAAACGGGATGGCGAAACACTCATGACGATCATCGGTTACCAATGGACGCAGGCCGGGTGCGGCCTTCAGGTTTTCTACTTTTCCGCAGAGCGTGGTGCGGATGCTTACTACCTCGTCAGTCTACACTATCGCGGGGCCTGAGATTCTCGCAGATTTTCTACCCGGCATTCGCCGGAAATTGGATACGTCACCACATAGCCATGTCCTGTAGCCACAAACAAGGTATGCCCGGGTGCGGCATTATTGGTTGGACGGTGATATTTTATTTCAAAACCCTTGGTTAAAACATCCAGCATCTCAGGAGTTACGATGTGATTTGTGGCAAGTTCGTTGAGTGTAGAAGGGTATATGGCATCATAACTTTTACTTTTTGCAGCATGGGAGTAATTCATTAAAGCAACATGGAGTTGCTGAAGATTCTGTAGCGCAAATCGTTGATCCATTCTTTTCCGGGCACTATTAGCGTTTTGCAGTACGAGATACCACGCCGTCAATAAGACGATGAGAATCAGTAATCCTGCAAAGACAGCAGTTTTAAGGCTCGAGTTTCTCATTTCTACTCAGCTTATGCGGGCGGAGAAAAAAGCGCAATTTTGCAGTGTTTACGTCTTTCTGATACACTTGTCACATCTCTATGGTTAAAATCTACGTTCTTCTGCTTTTTTTGGTTCCGGTTCCCTGTCTCAGTGCGCAGGATAATCCCGAGCCAAAGAAATCCTCGCGCGCGGGGGTGTTTACCAATGCAATTTCGGCAGTGCCGCTTCTGGGTTCGCATCCTAAACCTGGGGTATTACACCCGGAAGATCTGGCAGATTTTGAAAAAAATCCCATCGCTGTACAGACATTGATTCGGAAGGCGCTTCCATTGGCTGAGCAGGAGTTGAGTTATCAAATGGGTTCTGATGATCCGGCCAGTGGGGGAATGGATTGTTCAGGAACGATTTACTATATACTCCAGCAGTCTGGTCTGGCAGATGTGCCGCGCTCCTCGGATGAACAGTATCGCTGGGTATGGCAGGAACA
>JBDSIH010000452.1:0-4022 GCA_039918055.1 Chthoniobacterales bacterium | reverse complement strand
GCCGCAGCCTGGGCAAATGCCACCGCCTATAAGGCGGGAGATTGTATATCCAGCAGCGGACTTCTTTACAAATGTCTGGTTGCGCATACCTCCGCGACTTTTGCAACCGACCTGGCTGCGGGAGATTGGTCGCTGCAAACCGTTTTCGATGCCGGGCAGGTGCGCGGATATTTTCAAATCGCGCATTGGCGGGATTCCGCTTTCATCAGTCAGGATTTTGGCTCTACGAACATCACGGCGGGCCTCAAGATTCTTGGAGCCTGGGACCTTACCACGTTTGGAATCTGGACGGGGACGCTTCTGGTTCAGCGCAGTTATGACAATGTAAACTGGAATACCATAAGGACCTTCACGGGAGCGGCGGATCGGAATGTCAGCAATACCGGGAATGAACAAACGCAGGCCTGGATTCGCCTGAATTTCACGCGCGTTTCCAGTTCCGGAGTGCCACGCGCGGAATTACGAGCGGCAGATGCCAGACAATACGGGTTCGTAAAAATCAAGACCGTCACAAATTCGACAACCGCAACTGCGGACGTGGTTGTGGATCTTGCGGCCACCACGGCCACCTCTTATTGGTCCGAGGGGGCTTTCAGCACTTTGCGCGGGTATCCGCAGACGGTTTGTCTATTCGAGGATCGCATCATGTATGGCGGCACTTCCTCGCGGCCGCTCACGATCAAGGGAAGCGTGGTGGATGATTTTGATAACTTCCGCCTCACGGCATTCGACGATGGGGCGCTGTCCTTCACGCTGAGTTCGCAGGAGGCAAATACCATTCAGTGGATGCTGCCGCAGGATCAGCTTCTCGTCGGCACTTCCGGGGATGAATGGACACTCGGCGCTTCGGATAATACGGGACTCACGCCGACAAATGTGCAGGCATTGAAGCAGGCCAGCTACGGCAGCGCGGCGGTGCGCGCGCTCATTGCGAATGATACGATTTTATTTCTTCAGCGGCTTGGCCGGAAGGTGCGGCAGCTGATCTACGTCAATGGTATCGATAAGCAGGGATGGATCGCGGAAGACCTCACCATCCTCTCCGATCACGTGACGCGCGGGAATATTTTGGAAGTCGCCTTCCAGCCGCAGCAGGACGCGATCTACTGGGCCATCACCGGCAAGGGGCAGCTTATCGGGATGACGTATGAGCGTCTGCAAAGCGTTGCCGCATGGCACCGGCATACCACGGGCGTGGTTATGAACGACACGGCAGTTACTTTGGATGCGACGAATCACACTTCCGCCGCGCTCACGGTGTATGGCGATTGGACGATGACGACCGCCGGGCAGTGGAAGGGCACGCTCGCCATCCAGCAATCCGACGACCATGGTGCGACCTGGAAGACGCTGCGCACGTATGCGAATTCCACCTTGCAGAAGCGCGACCTGGTATTTTCCGGCACACAGCAAAGCATGTGCCTGCTTCGGTTTCTGTGGACGAACGGCGGCGTGAGCGGGGTGAACCCCTCGGCGACGCTGACTGCGGAGACGCGCGATCTTTTCGAATCCGTGGCCACGATTTACGGCACGGATGAAAATGATGAGACCTGGGTATCCGTGAACCGCATGATTAACGGGCAGACAGTTCGCTGCATCGAACGTTTCAAGACGGATTTCCGCACCACGCTGGAGAATGAAGACAAGGCGAACTGGTGGTACCTCGACGCGGCGAAGGCGTATGTATTTGGCTCGCCGACATCCGCGATCACCGGGCTTTCTCATCTTGAAGGAATGACGGTGGGCATTCTCGCAGACGGCGCGGTGCAGGAACCCAAGACCGTCGTCGGGGGAAATATCACGCTCGATTCCCCGGCATCGACGGTGTTGGTCGGCCTTCCGTATGTCTCCACGCTGCAGCCGATGAAGCTGGAGATTCAGCTTCAGGATGGCACGAGCGTGGGACGCCGCAAAAAGATCAACCGCATCTCGGCGGACATCTACAAATCCCTCGGCGGGAAATTTTCCGTGGATAGCGGGGCGACATGGGACCCGATTTATTCGCGAACGACATTCGATGTCATGGACAGCAGCCCGCCGGTCTTCACCGGCATGAAACGGCTTTACACCGGCGGCGATTACAATGTCGGCGCCACGATCACCCTGCGTCAGGACCAGCCGCTTCCGCTGACGGTTCTCGCGCTCATACCCACCTGGATGCCTTATGGAGATTAAAGAAACAAACTATACAATCCGCCTCGTCGATCCCGACCGGGATTACGCACTTTTCAAAGAATGGTGGCCTGCGCACGGCCATGCTGGTGTGGACCGCGCCATCCTGCCCCAGCTCGGGGTCATGGTTCAGCTCGGGGAAGAACCTATGGGTGCATTGTGGCTTTATATGGATAATTCCGTAGGCGTCTGCTTTGCGGAGCATCCGGTGACAAGGCCGGGCCTTTCGCTCGGGCAGGCGAGGGAGGTTTTCCGGCTGGCGATTGATTACCTGAAGCTCGCGGCGAAGGAGATGGACTACGGATTCATGGTCGTGCGGACACCGCCCGCCATCGCCCGGATTCTTGAGGGCATGGGTTTTATCCGGGATCAGGAAAATATGGTTTCCATGCTTGGCATGACAGGAGATTCCCATGGGCGTTGAAACAGGATTACTCGCAGTCAGTCTCATCTCCACAGCCGTAGGCACGGGGGTCTCCATGTATGGCCAGAAGCAGCAGGCGGATAATGTGAGCCGCATCTCGGGCTATAATGAAGCGGTGGCGAAACAGAATGCCGACGTGCAGGCGCAGCTCGCCGAGTATCAATACCACACCAATGCGCAAATAGATCAGGCGCAGTACGATGCCAGCCAGGCGAACGCGCAGACGCTGGAAAATCAGGCGACCGGCACGGAGAATATGGGGCGGATGCAGATTGACCGTTTGCGGCAGCAGAATGACGTCTTTCAGGGCACGCAGCGCGAGCGCTATGCGGCATCCGGCGTCACCCCGGAGGGATCGCCGCTTGAGGTCATGGCGCACACGGCGGGGCAGCTTCAGCAGAATGTTCAGGATAGTCTTTTCCAGACAAACCAGGCGGCGCAGAAATTCCGCTCGGAGGCCGATCTTCAGCGGTATCAGGGGAGCTTCAGCCTCATGGATAAAAGCATCCAGGATTACGCCGCCGCGGCGGCAGCCACGGGGCGGGGAAGCCAGTACCAGACCGCCGCCATCAACCGCATGGCGGGAGAGAATCAGGCGCAGGGTCTCGTCTATTCCAGCTACGGCACGCTGCTAAACGGCATCACCCAGGAAGCCAATCAGGGCTTCAATTACAAAAATCCCTCCGGCGGTTATCGCACCACCCACTAATAAATTTATGGCAAGAATACCTATTCCCGACATTCAGAATGCACCCGGCCTTGCTGATCCAGTGCTGACGAGCACTCCGAATATGCGCGTCAATATGCAGGGCGCGATCCGTGATCTCACCACGCCGCAGATAAATCCCGATGCCTTCAATGGCACGGGGCAGGGGTTGCAGGGGATCGGCAATTCGCTCCACAGAGCAGGGGACGTCATCAGCGACTGGAATACCCGTATGCTCAGAATTCGGGATGACGATGCCGAACTTCAGGCGAGCAAGATTTTCCACTCCACGCAGGCAGAGGTGACAAAGCAAATGCAGTCCGCTCCCGTCGATCAATGGGGAGATATCGTGCAGGCGGCCGTGGAAAACGCAAAACCCATGATAGACGCGCTCCCCGCCAGCGATGGGGTAAAGGCACGCATTCAGGACCAGACAAATTACGGATTTGGAACATTTATCAATCACGTGGCATCCAGTGCGCAGGCGAAATCTACGGCCAATTTGCGACAGGACTTTATCAATACCGCAATGACAGCCGCCGATAATGGCGACCTTAATCTGGTCGATTCCACCATGGCTCTGCTGGCGAAGAGTGACGTAAAGCCCGGAGATTTCAGTTCTCTCGCCGATCAGCTCACGCAAAAAGCGCAAAAAGCATTGATAAACAAAGCCACTATGCAGGACCCGAAAGGCACGCTTGCGCAACTTGATATCGCCGC
>JBDSIH010000451.1:0-5266 GCA_039918055.1 Chthoniobacterales bacterium | reverse complement strand
ATCCAAAACATGCTTAAAGCCGGAACGGTTCGCCGCGTGCGCCAGACCCTGCTCGCCACAAATCTCGCCGAAGGTGCACTCGTTGCATGGAAATTACCGCCACAGAAACTCGATACCGCATTTGATTACATGTTTCAGCAGGATCCATTTTCCGGCCATGTGGTTCTCCGGTCCACAGATGCGAAAATTCCAGGCGAAGCTTATAAATTGTGGACGACACTGAAAGTTCCCGCCGGATTCTCATTGGCAGATCATTGTGAATTCCTTTGTCAGAAAACCGGCGCGGAAGCATTTCGCCTCATGCCCGCAAAAGGCATTTTCTCGCTCGGCGTTGGCCATGTGCGCCGCAAAACGATGGAGCCAGGAGAGAAGACCGACGAACTGGCCAGCATGCTTCCTGTCGGTGTGGCACGTTTATCCGATCAGGAATGGTCGGTTCTTCTCACTCTCAAGCGTGAATTTACCCCGGAGGAAATTCACGAATCTCCATGGTTTTCCCGCGCAAAAGAAGCGGACGTTGATCTCGAAACTTTTTATCAGATTGCGGAATCACTTGCTCAGAAGAAACTCATCGGTCGATTTTCAACATTTCTCGAACATGTAAAGCCATCCCAGTCCGGAACACGCGTTACGCGTTTCAACGGCCTCTTTCACTGGGCGGTTCCCGCCGGTATGGAAATACAGGCCGGCAGTGAAGTCGGACGGCATGTGATTCTGACGCACTGCTACTGGCGTGAAGGCGGGCCGGAATTTAACAACGTGAATATCATGGCCGTTGCACACGGAACGGATAAAGAGCGCCTTCTTGAGCACAAAGCGGCGATTGACCGTCACCTTGAATCCGTCGGCATTCCCGTCAGCTATACAAACGTATTCTGGGGCGGACGCAGCGAAATCAAACCCTCGGAAATTTCGCCAATCATTTATCACCAATGGCGCGCAGCGAACGCCGTTTGAGCAACGCTCCAGCCGTAAATTAAAGAAAGCGTTTCGACAGTTCGCGTCGGCTTATTTTTCCGCCTGGCATTTGCGGGATCTGCTCCACGAAATGAATATACTGTGGCACCTGCCACGCCGCAAGAAATGCTCCGCAGTGTGTGCGCAACTCCTTTTCTGTGCATGCCCTGTTCACAACAATACAGACGTGAATACTTTCGTTTTTTGCGTCATCAGGAACACCAAATACCACACATTCCTCCGTCGCGGAATATTGCTTTAATACCGACTCCACCTCGACGGGATTGATTTTCCGTCCCCCCACATTAATCAAATCTGAAAGACGCCCGCAGATGCTGTAGCTGCCCGCCGTGCACGTTAATAAATCGGCAGGAAGAAAAGAGCCAGCCCCCAGTGCTTCGACATTACCATCCGGAAAATAACCTAAAGCCACGGCGTGACTATGCACGCGATATTGCGCCTCAGTCCCCTCGCCGCATTTTTCCAATGTCACACGCGACAGCGGCTTTCCAACAAAGCCCGGGGTCGCGATGGGTTCCGGTGTGGCATCATAACAAATCCCTCCGCATTCTGAAGAGCCATAAAAGGAGTGAATCTTGAATCCATAATGCGCATGAAAAGCATGGGCCACATCCAGAGAAAGCGGGGCGCCGGCAGAAATCAAAAGGCGCAGTGTTTCCGGAAACGAAGTTTTTAACTTTAGAAGCGCATTAAAAACCGGAGGGATACCGGGAAATACAGTGGCACTCGAAGCATGCAGTCCTTCCACAATCGCCTGCGGGATCATATCCGAAGCTGCGACAAGTGCAATACCACGGCAAATCAAAGGCGTGATTAGATTACTGAATCCATAGGAGTGCGAAAATGCAATGACCCCGTAATTAATATCCGATGATCCAATGCCCATCGCATCGCAGACATTGTCACAATCCGCGATAATTTGTTCGTGCGTAAACATGACCGTCCGCGGAGCCGAAGTGGTGCCGGAAGTCATTTTGAGAAAATCCGGTTTTTTATCCGGCCATACCACGGCATCATTTTTCAGAGACTGCATTTCCAAAGCTCCATTTCGTGAAACGAGGCAGCCCACTGCACCGCAAGTCGTAAGAACGGAATTCACAGCTGTTTCATTTAGTGATGCCTCAAGTGGAAGCATAATGAGGTTCCGTTTTATCCCCGCAAGGTAGAGCGCGGGCCATTCCGGGCGATTAAAAACCCTGATTCCCACCACAGAACCAGCTGGAAAGTCAAAAAATCGCGCGGCATAGCCGTCCGCTTCCTGATCAAGCTCAGAATAGCTCCGAAGCATCTCTCCAGAAGGGGAAAACACTGCCGGAGCAGCCCCTTTTTCCGACAATATTCCCTGCCAGCGAACGAGAATCGGATTCAAACTTGATAAAACATTATTCATTTCCCTTGCATACAGAAGCTTGGCAGCTTATTTTGACTGATTCAACTTTTAGTCATGAAGACAGGAATTCATCCAGAATACTTAGAAACAATTATTACGTGCGCATGTGGTGCGGTTTACCGAACCCGTTCGACACGCGAAAACATCAAAGTCGGCATTTGTGCTGCTTGCCATCCGTTCTTTACGGGCGAGCAGAAATTTGTTGATACAGCAGGTCGCGTGGAGAAATTTACGCGACGTTATGGAAGCGTTCGTGCTGCACGTTCTTCCAAAAAAGCTTAACTACATTTCCCTTTGAAAAACGGTGATCGTGCGTATGCACTTTCACCGTTTTTCGTTTTTTTACCTCTCGTATGGACTTCGCACCGCTGATCGAAAAGAAACGCCTGCAATTCCATGAGCTGGAAGCCGCAGTCGCTTCTGCGAATTTTTTTCAGGACGCCGCAAAGGCGCGTGAAAAAATGCGTGATCATTCACGGCTGAAGACCCTGCTCGAAAACTGGGAGCTCCTGCAGAAATCCCAGCGCGAAATTGTAGAGAACCAGGATCTCGCAAAATCCCATGATCCGGAAATGGCAGAGATGGCGGCACTGGAAATTCCTGAACTCGAAAAGCGTATTCATAAACTCGAGCGAGATATTCAGATCGCCATTCTTCCTCCGGAAACCGGTGAGGATCGCGACGCTATTTTTGAAATTCGCGCCGGCACGGGTGGCGATGAAGCTGCACTTTTTGCCGCAGATCTTTACCGCATGTATTGCCGCTATGCCGAAGCAATGGGCCTGAAGACCGAGCTCATGGAAAGCAGCCCCTCCGGGCTTGGTGGGTTTAAGGATGTTATCTTTAAACTATCCGGCGAAGGCAGCTTTCGCATCAGTCGCTACGAAAGTGGCGTTCATCGCGTGCAGCGCGTTCCCACAACCGAAGCACAAGGCCGTATTCATACATCCACGGCCACCGTTGCGGTATTGCCCGAAGCGGAAGAAGTGGATTTTGAGCTTCGCCCCCAGGATTTGCGTATCGAAGTCTGCCGATCAGGGGGTCCCGGCGGTCAGGGCGTTAATACTACCGACTCTGCCGTGCAGATCATGCACATCCCGACCGGAAAAATTGTTCGATGCCAGGACGGCCGCAGTCAGCAGAAGAACAAAGAGAAGGCGCTCACGATTCTGAGAACCCGCCTACTGGAAGAAAAGCAGCGCGAGGAACATGAGAAATATTCCGCACACCGGAAAAGCCTCATTGGCAGTGGTGGACGCGAAGAAAAAATTCGCACCTACAATTTTCCTCAAAACAGGATCACCGATCATCGCATTGGCCTTACACTCCGCTCTCTTGACCGCTTCATTGAAGGCGATATGAAGGAAATGCTGGATGCATTGCAGGACAGCGATCTTCAGCAGCGTCTTGCCGAAGCAAATCTTGGCTGATTTAGCGATCCATGAAAACCATTCTCGAGGTGCTTAATGGCGCGAATGACTTTCTCGAGAAGCGTGGCATCGAAAGCGCACGGCTTAATGCCCAGTACCTGCTGGCGTATGTCCTTAAAAAGAAGCGCATGGATCTTTATGTGGAATTCGATACCACGCTTAACGAAGCCGAACTTGCTCCGATGCGGACCCTGCTCCGCGAGCGCGCAGAAGGTCGCCCCCTTCAGCATCTCTTAGGCACTACCGAATTTTTTGGTCGTGAGTTCCTTTGCGACGCCCGTGCTCTCATTCCACGCCCTGAGACGGAGCAACTAATCGAAAAAATCCTCGAGAAAGAAGGTAAGCAAGCGCTTCATATTCTCGATGTCGGAACGGGCAGCGGGGTAATTGCCATTACTCTTGCCCTGGAGTTTCCAGAGGCTCAGGTTTCCGCTATTGATGCCTCCACGGACGCTCTGGATCTGGCAAAAGCAAATGCCCTGCGACTGAAGACGGAGCAAATTCGCTTTTTCCACGGTGATCTGATCCCGGACGAAGCCGCTACCTACCAGTGCATCGTCGCCAATCTCCCCTACATCCCTAGCGCCGAGATCGCGACGCTTTCTAAAGAGGTAAAACATGACCCTGTTGCCGCTCTTGATGGTGGCGCGGATGGCACCTTGCTTATCAAAAAGTTGATTTCACTCTGCCCAAAACATCTTGAACTGGGTGGACGCCTTTATCTCGAAATCGGTCAGGGCCAGGCAGATAATCTAACCTCTTTTCTTGAGGTAGAAAAATTTCGCGACATTCAGGCTCACAGAGACTATCAAGGTATTGAACGATTTCTTTCAGCGACGTATGGATAAAATTTTAGTTCATGGCGGTAAGCGCCTCTCGGGTAAAGTAAGGATCAGCGGGTCAAAAAACTCCGCTCTTCCGATCCTTGCCGCCACCCTTCTAACAAAGGAAGCCTGCACGATTCAACATGTGCCGGATCTCAGCGATATTCATTACATGCTGACTATTCTCAGCCAGCTGGGATGCGAGGTAGAACGCGCCAGTGGTACGGTCACTATTAAGGCGGAAAATATTTCCACAGACGCGCCTTACGATATTGTCCGCAAGATGCGAGCTTCAGTCTGCATTCTCGGTCCTCTTCTAAGTCGCAAAAGAGAAGCCACGGTCTCGCTTCCCGGCGGGTGCATTATTGGCGACCGCCCCATCGATCTTCATCTAAAAGGATTCGAGGAACTTGGAGCCACCGTTCATACCGAAGGAGGTAATGTCCATGTACTCGCTCCGGAATTAAAGGGCACTACCATCGGGATGCGTGGAAAATTTGGTTCGACCGTTCTGGGCACAGACAACGTGATGATGGCCGCCGTGCTGGCAGATGGCACCACCGTTATTGATGGCGCCGCCGAAGAACCCGAAGTCGTCGATCTCGCAAATTTCTTAAATAAAATGGGCGCGAAGATCGAAGGTG
>JBDSIH010000450.1:0-2696 GCA_039918055.1 Chthoniobacterales bacterium | reverse complement strand
AAAGACTGTCCCACCCGGTAATCAGGGAAATATTAAAAGACTTTCCGTTTTCCGGAATGATGATTCCCGGCTCTTCGCCATCAATGAATGCCTGCGCAAACGGCCACCAGTCATTTTCCGTCTGGTTGAGTGTGCCGGTAATGGTGATATCCCGCTGCGGCCAGTAATAGGCAAAGGAATTTCCATGCCCATCATGGCCCCACAATTCGCCCAGACCATTATCCAATTTTACGCGGTAAATTCCCAATCCATAGGATACATCCTCTTCCCCGACCGGGGTGGCCTTCAGCATCGTGTCCAGAGTGCCGGATTTTTTAAATATCTTTTCTGTAGCGAGGCCGCGAAGAAACAAATTCAGGTCATGGCAATTACTGACAAGCCCTCCTCCCGCCCAATCTGCACTCTGACGGGGAACGGCATTTAAATCTTCATTTTTTTCGTAACGGTGCGAGGGAGCAGCACCTCGTTGTTTTTCATGATACGTCAGCCAGGTGTCGTGCATGCCCAGTGGTTCGAAAATTATTTGCCGAAAGGCATGCTCAAGTGGCTGGCCGGTAATGCGCTCGATAATCAGCCCGAGAAGCACGTAATTCGTATCCGAATAATTAAAGTCCTTACCGGGAGTCTTTGCAGGAATCCCTCGGGCAAAATTGAGCATTTCCTGCGGCTGCCAGGAGTGTTTTGGATCTGCGAGAAAGGCACGAAGGAAAGCGTTGCTCCCCTTGCGGTCAAGCGGTCCATCCGTCCAGTAATCCGGCAGCCCACTTGTATGAGAAAGCAGCTGGCGAACGGTAATCTTCCCGTTGAATCCCCGCGCCTGATCGGCGGAAAGGACTTCGGGTAAGGTGGAATCCAGACGCAGTTTTCCATCCTCCACAAGACGCAGGATCGTCGCCGCCGTCACCGCTTTGGTAATACTAGCCACCTCAAACGGGGTATCCGCCTTCATCGGCGCCGACCCCTGACCAGCAGTGAGTCCTACAGCGCCTTCCCACAGCACACTGTTTGCATTACTGATGCGCGCCACTCCGCCCCCATTCCCTTTGTTACGGGCCACAAGACGTTCCAATGTTCGCTGAAGCGGCTTTGGGGAAGCGGGCTGGGCAACAAGCGTGGTCAAAGTAAAAATATAAAAAACGGGCAGTAGCGCGTACCGAAAAAAGCATCTCCGCTTCGAGCTGACTTTCGTAATTTTAATAAATGTCCGCTTCGATTGTTTCATTTTTTCCACCGATCAAATAAAGGGAAACCTATACTCGGGCTGTTATTGTTAGCGTTTCCAAAAGGGCTACAAGCTTTTTAAAATCGACGGGTTTCAGCAAACAATCATCCATCCCACTTTGTTCAAACTTGGCCGCATTATCGAAAATATTCGCGGTAAGGCCTATAATTTTTGACCGGCCATTCGTATTGGTGGGCGTATTTTCCGCGAGACGAATTTGCTGAGTGACCTCAAGACCATTCATAAGCGGCATATTCACATCCATGAGAATAATATCCCAGTGCTGCGCGGTTGCCATTTTCAAGGCTTCCTCGCCGTTGGTCGCCAATTGAACCGAGCAACCCAATTTTTTGAAAATCCGCTGCATTAGCCTTTGGGTGATAAAATCATCTTCTGCGATCAGGATTTCGAGACCTTGTCCTGACTGATGTACGGGATTAAGGGACTTAAGGACCTCTTCCTTCATTTTGGCTTTTTCGTCCGCGAAAACAGGACTTACGAAAATATTAAACAGAAAACAGGCCCCCTCATGATAGCGGCTCATGACACTGATCTTTCCGCCCATCAACTCTACCAGTTGCTTTGAGATGGATAGCCCAAGTCCCGAACTGCTCACATGTTGATGCGTGCCAAAATCCACCTGGCTGTAAGGCTTGAATAGCTTATCGAAATCCTCTGTTTTGATTCCTACCCCTGTATCCTCGACTTCAAAATCGAGCTGCAGCTTGTTTGGATTATCGGGCGCAGGCTTTGCTTTCAGGTTAAGGGAGACATGCCCGACATTTGTAAACTTAATCGAATTACTGATTAGGTTGAGAAGAACCTGACGCACCCGCTTTTCATCTCCGATGACCCGATTTGGAACGTCCGCATGGACATTGGTGAATAATTCCAACCCCTTGTCTTTTGCCTTGAAGGCAAATATCTCCATCACCGTACGGACTGTCACCGCAGGATCAAACTCCTCTTCGAGAATATGTAGTTTACCAGATTCCAGGGAGGAGTGATCGAGAACATCATCCACAACGCGCAGAAGAATTTCCCCACTGGAATTAATGATAGCGACGTATTCGCTCTGCTCATCATTGAGAGGTGTTTCCTTTAGTAATGTGGAGTAACCCAGCACCCCATTCATCGGTGTGCGAATCTCATGGCTCATAATCGCGAGGAAGCTGGATTTCATACGCGAAGCCTCAAGGGCAGATACTTCCTTTACGCGTGCCTGCATTTCTAATTCCCGCAGACGTTCCTTTTCTGTCTCGCTTTGCTTTAATGCAAAAATCGTAGCCGCCGTAATCAGAAAAAGAACCAGCGTACAGCTCATCACAAGCATACCGCATAGAAATCCCACATCATAAAGATGCCGCGAGTATCCGAGGTAACAGAGCCAGCAGATAAAGAAAGGAATCAGCAGGACAGGAAGGATTAATCGACGGGCCGCGAAACCTGCAGAATTCTTCACCGTGAAGACTTT
>JBDSIH010000449.1:0-8364 GCA_039918055.1 Chthoniobacterales bacterium | reverse complement strand
CGATCAGTGTTCCCGGCATCGAGCGCGCCACGGTCGAAGACCTGGTCGCCAAGGCGCACATCGTCTGCCCCTACTCGAATGCGACGCGGGGAAATATTCCCGTCACGCTGAAGGTCGTGTAATTTTTGGTGAGCCAGTTGTCACGGTATCGAGTGGCAACTGGAACTCCGATTTCTGGCGCTATTGGCATTAATCCGGATATTTTTAACTGCAAGCGCGTTGTTAAATTGAAGACGGGAGAAACGGCGGTTTTGAACATTTCGATTCCGAAAAATCTTCCGGAAATGAAGGTATATGATTTTCTTCTGCTGGTGAAGGTGACCGACCGAGTGGAAAGCTAGTTTCCGGGAGGCTTGAATTGAAAGCAATGCACCATAAAGAGATGCGTCATCTCGATTTATGCGTAGCTGCACTTTTTACGCTACACCACATTTCAGAGTGTGGAAAAAAGGTCGCGGAAAACAAAATTTAGAACGATGATAATTTCATGACGGCACAATTTCCGGATGAACAATCGGGCGATGGGGAATTTGAGCGGCAGGAGGATGCTTTTCGCGATTGGGTTTCCGCGGATGGGTCTACGCCTTATGCAGTCGAGGCGGACCGTTACCATCTCTACATTTCTCTCGCATGCCCTTGGGCGAGCCGTGCGCTCATTGTGCGAAATCTCAAGGGACTGGATAGGGTCATTGGAGTGACCATCGTTGACCCGATTCGCGATGAGCGGGGATGGGCATTCCGCGAGGGGCCGGGCTACAGCAAGGATCCGATAAATGGATTTTCGTTTCTAAGTGAAGCTTATGAGATGACGCATCCGAATTTTCACGGACGGGTGACGGTTCCCGTTTTGTGGGATAAGAAAACGCGTCGCGTGGTGAATAATTCGGAAGACGATATCTGTCGGATGTTTAATGATGTATTCACTCCGCTGGCTACGAAACAGCTCGATCTCTTTCCGAAAGATATTGTGGCCGAGCAGGATAAGCTTTCCCAATTTATCTACGAGAAGGTGAACAATGGCGTTTACCGTGCAGGATTTGCCTCGAAGCAGAAAAGCTATGAGGCGGCGTGTCTCATGCTTTTTGCCGCGCTCGATGAGCTGGAAGCCCGGCTGAGTAGAGGGCGCTATCTTTTCGGTGATCGCATTGTGGAGTCGGATTGGCGGCTATTCTGCACGCTGGTGCGGTTCGATAGCGTTTATCACGGGCATTTCAAATGTAATATCCGCCGGATTATAGACTATCCCAATCTTCAGGGCTACCTGATGGATCTCTTTCAGCATGCCGGTATCGCAGAAACGGTGAATTTCGATCACATCAAGCGGCATTACTACATTACGCATTCCGATATTAATCCCACGGGTATTGTCCCTATAGGCCCTGCGCTCGATCTTACGCTGCCTCACGGACGGATTTAGTTTTCATTGGGAATTCGCGACGGAGTGGCCATTTTCAATGGCATTTGGATTCTGCATAAGCTCGCAGAATAGATTTTTTCCTCTGTAGAGAGAAATACTTCTTCCTATTGCATTTCCCGTAATGTATAGACTAGACCCACATGAGCGTTTCCAGTAATATCAGCCAAAGCGGGCCTTACCAGGCGACGGGGAATTCGTTTCCTGTTACTTTTTATTTTTTTACAACTTCCGATCTGGTTGTGCAGTTGACGGACGCAGCGGGGGCGGTAACGACGCTGATGGAAACAACCGACTATACGGTGAGCGGTACGCCGGATCCTGTGCAGGGATACATCGATGGCGGCACAATCATTACAAATACAACTTATGGAAGCACTTACCACATCACGATTTCCCGGGTGGTAGCGGCGACTCAGACAACGGTCTATAACGAGAATGATAAATTTCCGGCAAAGAGCCACGAGCGGGCGCTGGATCGGCTGACCATGCTTGCGCAGCAACTCTCTCGCTCGGTGAGCAGGGCTTTCCGGCTTGGTGATACCAATGATCCTGTCAATACGGTCTCTCCGGTTCCGAATACGGTGCCGTTTCTAAATGGAAGCAATGTCCTTGGGCTGATGACGCCCAGTCAACTTCTTACGTTTTTAAACCTGTCCGGAACACCTTTGACGGCGCAGTCCATACTCGTATTTTCCGGCTCTTCCGCTTCCGTGGTTCCGGGCTACATCGGCCAGCTCGGCGTGCGGACGGATACGAAGCAATTTTATATCGCTACGGGAATCCTTGCTGGAAACTGGACGGACTTTTCACTCGTGGCAGCAAATATTCCGAACGGATTAATCGGATCACAGATGCTGACGAATACGCAAAGTGATCAGATTGCCATTCTCGATAAAGTGAGCAAACAGGGCGCAGACATTGCAAGCGCATCGACACTGAATCTCGATACCGCAACGGGAGACCTGATTGATGTTACGGGAACAACGGCAGTTACTGCGATAACGCTCTCACAGGGCAAAACACGAACGGTTCGATTTACGGGTATTCTTACGCTGACAAATGGGGCGAGCCTGATCCTTCCCGGCGGGGCGAATATCACAACGGAGGCGGGAGATTTTGCAATCTTTCGTGGATATGCCGGCGGAGTTGTTCGATGTGTTCACTACAGTCTGGTAAATGGAAAGCCTCTTGTGTCGGGATATGTGCCTGCCTCTGGATCCCTGGTTCAATCCGTATATGCAGAAAATGCCACCTATACTTCAATTTCCGCCACATTTCCAAATGATGATACGGTGCCAGCGGTTACATCGGGCGCGCAGGTAGTATCAGCGTCAATTACTCCGACGAATGCCGCGAATAAAATCCGCATAAGATTTTTGGGTGAAGTCTCAGGATCAGGAACTTCTCAGGGTATCGCATGGGCATTTAATGGAAGCACGGCGATTGGGGTAGCCAGCACGGGAATTCAATCAAATGCAATTCAAACACCATTGCCAATAGTGACTCAATTTACCGCAGGCGTCACCTCAGCGCTTACAATCTCTGTCAGAGTCGGTGTGGCGGTTGGGGGATCGGGCGTATACCTCAACGGAAGCGTCTCCACTCGTCTTTTTGGAGGAAATGCCAAGGCCACTTTAATTCTCGAAGAAATCAAAGCATAGGAAACATTATGATTATTACCACAAACGGAAACACAGACATTTCGACCGGCCCCGGTCGCGCGTACGTATTCACCATCGCAGGAACTTTTAGCGCGGGAACGGTAACCCTCCTTTGGAAAGACCAGGCAGGAAACTACGTCGCTTTTGATAAATGCGCTTTAACAGCAGCAGGAAAGCGCGAGGTCATTTCTCCATTCAATGGCATTCGGATTACGGTAAGCGGAGCCGGAACCCCGAGCCTGTATACTGACCTTGTTCCTTGTGTCGCTGGTGAGAATGGTGCATTGCCCATTCCTGGAGTAGCGGGCTCCCCATCGGCAGATGTTGTGTCCGTACAGGGTTTTGGTTTTAGTTCAGGGGTTGTGATTGCGCGGCCCGCAAATACAACCACGTATGCCATAGGTGACGCTGTTGGAGATGCCAACGGTAGCGCGATTCTTGAATTTCAGAATATCGGACCCTCCGGTGGACAGATTTATATCACGTCGGGACATTTGCGGATCGATATAGCGGCCATTCCATCCGGCATGACGAGTCTGCGGCTGTATCTCTACGATTCTGCGCCAGACGCGCTCGCCGATAACGCGCCATGGGTCATTTCATCCACCGGGGATCGTGGGAAATTCAAAGGATATATCGACTTGGGAACGCCGGTCGATCTCGGCGCCACCTGCTTCGTGCAGATCGATCAGATCAACAAGCAAGTCGGGCTCGCTACCGGATCGACTTCGCTATTCGGAATTCTGGTAACGAATGGCGCCATTGTTCCTGCAAACAATTCAGAAGTTTACACCGTTCGCCTCCGTTCCGTAGGTATCTGATTATGCCCAGCCCAGCCCTGAATATTATTTTGCGCAACGGTCTTCTGGCCGAAACACAGAAGTATATCGCGACGTCTGGAGCGCAGGACGCACGCAATATTGATGCATTTATTCGCACACTAATGGCGGAAGGATTGTGGGGCAGTCTTGTGGAGTGCTGGCTGATGCGTTCAAGTCAAAACGCAGGAACCGGATCTGATGCTTTTGGGTTAAAGCGTGTAGCAGATGGCACTTTGGCAAACGGACCCTCTTGGGCTTCAAATGGAATTAATTTTGCAACCGATACAAGCACCGGCCGCAGCAGCTTTATTTCATGCCCGTGGGCATATGATATTCGCACAAACTGCACGACTGTAATTATTTCGGATGCTGGCGTCGGAGCAGTGTTTACTTCTGGTTTTCAATATTTTGCAGGTTCGAACTCCAGCGCCAATAGCACGATGGCGGAGGCGCTTTTGAGATACGACAATGGCGCACAGAATACAATAATAGCGCCTCAAAGCATCGGCGTTGCGGGGTTTGGAAGTAGTGCTTTAACCTTAGCTTCCGGAATTCCTCGGGCTTATGTTATTCAGCGAAAAACAAATACCCCATCGGATGCTACTCCTGATGGAAATCGTGCATATATCGATAGTGTTTTAACACACTCGGGAAGCAATTCCGGTTATTTATGCACGAATGCAACCGCAAGCTTCGTAATCGGAAATCGTGGTGTGGCTGATACAGTTGCTCATATTGGTAAAATTTCTTTTGTTGGGGTATGGGCTGATTGGACTATTTCTCCCTCAGCAATAAGGGCGATTTTGAAAAACACCATTCTGCAGGGGGTTTTGCCATGAGCTTTGAAAAAATGGAGCGATGGGCGGCATTCAGCCCCGATTTATTCGAGAATCTTCCGGCGTTGATCTCCGCATATGGAAGTAATGCCAAAGACGGACACGAAATTTTCGACACGCTTTTGGCGTTTTACGACGACACCTCCCGAACCCGCATACGCGCAGCCTGGTATGACCCGAGTAATCCGCAGGATAATACTCTCGTGCCTACCGTGCTCAGCGACGGTCGCGTGGCCGTTTATGGACTGTGGAGTAACGCAATCGTGGCGGCGTGGCAATCCGGAGAAATTGAAGCCGAGGAATTCACGGCTGAACAGGTGCGGCAACTCTGCGTGCAGGAGGAATTATGACCGCGGAGCGACAATCTCAGGTAAATACGACATTGCTCGGGGCGGTTCTTGGAGTTTCTGGATTTATCGCAGTTAATGTTTGGAATTTGCATGGTTCTTCGGAAAAGAGTTTTGCTCAAATCGAGGAGCACACGCGGCAGATCACAGAAATTAGAACAGACGTAGCCAGGATCCAGCTTCAGGCCACATCGCTAAATTTGAAAATCGTGAAGTGGGAGTCGAACCGTACCAGAAAACGCGAACAGGAGGATGACGAACCATGAAATATAAAATCCCTGCCCTGTTTATATTCTCCGCAGCCCTGATCTGTGGATGCGTACACAAGACGGTCTCTCGCCAGGCTCCATCCGTTTCCACCTCGGGGATTTCATCCGGGCTTGATCGCGTAAACCAATCCATCAGCCGCGCGAAAACCCTTGCGGAGAAAATTGATTATAAGGCCGTCCAACTGGAGAGAGATAAATGAAAACCATTATTAGGAATGCACTTTTAATAACTCTTCTATCCATTGAGGGGGGATTTGCGCTTACACCGGCGGAACGCCATGCAAGTGCAGTTCGTATTCAGGAACTCGCCCACGAGTTGCAGGATCAACTGACTACGGCCCAAAATCAGGTAGCTGAAACGCAGGCACAGGTAAGCGCTGCAAATGTGCAGATCAAGTATCTTAACAACTGGGGCATCGCTCAGTCCGACCGTGCGGATGCCGCCGATATTCTGGCCGCTGCTGAAAAGGCCAGAGCCGACAAGGAACAGGCCGCAAGGATTCAGGCGGGCCGAGAGCGCGACGTGTTCGTTATTCTCTTCGCCCTGGCGGGAGCCATTGCCACCGTTTTCGCGCTCGTTCCCGCAATCCATAAGTTGCTGAATCTTCAATTTCCATGGACCGCTATTTTGCCAGTCGGGCTATTCATCACTTCCTTTGCTTTGTATTTCGGGATTGTTCGCTCGGCTCTGCACTTTTTTGTTAAAGCGATATGAAGTGCCACCTGAAAAAACTCTACGGGTATCTGCACTACTGGGGGGAAAGCTATATCATGCTTCCTGTCATCGTGGGTTTGCTTGTCGGGGCGGTATTCCTGATCCGCTTTTGCACGGGGCGATCTTCACTGGAAGATGTGGGCGCTATCTCTGGCTGGGGATTGCAGGCGATCGGTATTTGCATCACCGCCAGCCTGGTAGGAATGACGCAAAGATTTCTCTTCGGATACCGCAGCAAACAGGACTGCCTTCTTTCAGACGACATCTACGACGCATGTATTACCTTCGGGCTACTCTTCTTATTCTTGCCGTTTGTCTTTGGCCTTCTGCACTAAAGGCAGAGCTGTTCGGCATTCCATCGACCCCGGGCATGACGCCCGAGGGTTTGCGTCTCATTGTAGATGCGGAAACGAGTGGCGAGGCATATTATAACCGATGGCCTCACCCGGAGTGGCCCCAGGGTCAGAGCGGAGTCACACAAGGCATTGGCTACGATAATGGTTATACCGCGCGAAATCTCATTCTATCGGATTGGCGAAATATTGTGGGAGTGGAGCGCTTAGCGGCAACTGCCGGCATCACTGGAGAGCGCGCACGGGCGGCGGCACATGAAGTCCGCGATGTGCTTGTGCCATGGCGTGAGGCTCTTAACGTCTTTCAGTCCGTGGATGCTCCTCGGTATTATCAAATGTGTCGGCGGATTTTTCCGGGGTTTGATGATCTTGCCCCTTTGTGTCGCGATGCGTTGGTATCTCTTATTTATAATCGCGGCAGCAGTATGGCCGGACCGGGGCGAATTGAGATGCGGGAGATAGCCCGCCTTACTTCGCGTAAAGACTATAGAGGCATCGCGCTTCAGATTCGCGCGATGAAACGGCTTTGGCAAAATGCCGGGTTGGATGGATTGTTAGCCCGCCGTGAAGCAGAGGCGCGCTTGGTGGAGCAATGTTCTCAACACAAGGGTAATCGAGAATAAAGGCGGTGGTCTCGCAGAAATTCTATGGCGTGAACGATGGCGCCGCATTCGCTGACATCCAAGGCTGCGGTTTCGCTTCCAGCGTTTGACCGGTCTCGGCTGCTTCGCGGAGGAGTATGTCGAGATAGCGATCCTGACACGCTTGGGCTACGCTATAAAAAGAGTCTCCGCCATTCGCGTAATCTCCCATTTTGGAAAGCGATGTGGCTATGGCTATTTCCTCATCGCTCCAGCGCATGCCGGGGAAAGGATTTTCATAGAGCACCTCGCCATCGCCGATAATGGCGCGATGCGAGTAACCGTCGAGATCGCCATCGTGTCCTTTATCGCGTCGCTGCATTTTGAAATAAACGGGAGTTTGGAAGTCCCGCAGATAGCGCACGCTTTTCTGGTTGATCTCACCCTGCTCGCCGCGAACGAGGAGGTGAGGGGATTGAATCCACGAAAAATACTGCTCATCCGTAAAATCATAAATCCCCAATTTACTTCCGTAATCCAGCTCCGCGATTACGCGTTGTGAATCCCGGAGTATTCTTTCCTGGGGCGGGCCTTCTCTTCCTGGGCCGGCAATCAGGGGGGAGATAAATTTGCGCGCCGAGATGCGCGGCAGTTCCATATCCACCGTGAGGTAACGGCGCAGCAAACTAATACCGTGGTAACCATGGGCCATGGAAACCGTCGCGGCGTGAATGTTTCCCAGACGTCCCGACTCCACAATGCGCAATCCCGCCGCATGCTGGGGGCGAAACGGGTATTGCTCCGCCACCTGAATTTTCGCGCCCTTTTGCACCAGCGCAAAGGCGGCATGCAGATCGGCCAGCGTGGGCGCAATCGGCGTTTCCGATAAAACAGGAACATCGCGATCCGCAAAAAGCTCCAGCAATGGAAGGTTCGATTCCCACTCTACTGAGGTGATGACAAACGCGGGCTTCGTGGCCGCAAGTAATTCCTCCGCCGTGGCAAATACCGGCACGCCCCAGCGCGCCGCAAGGTGTTCGCGTTTCGTCGCATTTCTTACCACCATGCCAGTCAGCGGAAATCGCTCCGGTAAATCGCGTGCGATCCGCAGAAAGAATTCCGCGCGCCAGCCGCCACCGATCAATCCGAAAGTATTGTTTCCTTCAGCCATGTTTACTCCGGCACGAAATTCAACCTCTCTATGTTTAGAGTAGATAAATTATTACGCTTTATAAAATACTAGGCTTGTTCTTGGAATCCAGTAGAGGGATTTCGTCTGAGCCATTTCCGATAATGCTTTAATGACGCCAGCCTGATCGGGATCGAAATCATGCCAAAATATATAGCCTCCAGGCATAATCATC
>JBDSIH010000448.1:0-7372 GCA_039918055.1 Chthoniobacterales bacterium | reverse complement strand
CGGCTGGGTATAATGAAAGCTTCTGGTACAAGACTTATTTTTCAACTTACGCAGCGGATGACAGCGTAAATATTTCCTCGCTGGGCGGATCGGTGACGCTGAGAGAGACGGCAAATGGCACTTCCGCGGCAAGTAATATGCCCATACTTGCGATGTGGCTGCAAAATCTGCTGCCGGGAGTGGGTACGGCGCCAAATTATCAACCATGGTTGAAGCTCAATGAGGATAACATCACTCCATTTCAAACCGTCTCTTCAATTTTACCTTCCACGCTTCGAGTCACCGCATTTTCGGGTGATATCAATCTGATTGGCAATATTACTTTGTCGCCGTCTCCACAGGGAAGCATCGATCTTCTCGCTGCCAAGGCTATCAATGGCCTGCAGATAGATGGTGTAGTTTCCATTAACACGGTTTCCACAAAAGTATGGACGGCCAGCACTATCAATTTGTCCGATGCAAATCCTGAAACGATACCGGGAGTAGTATCGCCTTTTGCTTTTGAGATTATTGCCGGAACGGATGTTCAGAAGGCGTCGGCTACTGGAACAGGGTTCCTGAATTTCATCAATCTTCTCTTTGCGGAAACGGGAAGTACGAATAGTGCACTTCAAACGAAGCAAAATCTGCACGGCAGTATTGTGGATGCTAATGGCAATACGGTTCCACTTCATTGGTATGACCCGGATCCGGTTCATATCTATGCGCAGACCGGAAATATCGCGGACCTTGCATTATTTTCCGGTAAGACGAGCCGTATCATAGCCGGCCAGGATATTACCGATGTCGCATTCTATCTTCAGAATCTCAGTGCGGATGATATCAGCATTGTATCTGCGGGACGCGACATTGTTGCATATAACGCGAGTTCGTCGATGCGCACTGCGGCGCAGGTATTTGGAAATCTGAATCAGTCGGCGGCTTTGGCGGGTGATATTCAAATTAGCGGTCCGGGAACCCTTGAAGTGCTTGCCGGTCGAAATCTTGATTTGGGAACAGGAAAGGGCAATAAAGACGGTACGGGCGTTGGCATTACCAGCGTTGGCAAGGTGCGTAATCCTTATCTTTCCTTTGAAGGTTCCGATGTTGTCGTAGGCGCGGGAATCGGATTGGCTGAAGGACTTGATAACAGTGGGTTGAATTTCAACGATTTTATTGCACAAATCGTTAATGGCCCGGATGGGGAACGCTACAAAGCGGAAATTTCCACGAAGAGCGGCGTATCCACGGATATTTTGAGCGGGCCTCCCTCGGAAGAGCGGGATATCCTGGCGATGCAAATATTCTATCTCGTTCTTCGAGACTCTGGTCGGGATAATATTTCAACTACTGGGAAGGGCGGCGGAGATTTCAAAGATGGCTTCCTCGCGATCAACACTCTTTTTGGCACTGCCGCGGTTCAGGGGGATATTTTTGCACGGGGGCGTGACATTCGCTCGACCAGCGGGGGCGATATCAGCATTTTCGCGCCCGGCGGCAAACTTACCCTTGCTTCCAGCACTATTGGCAATCCTGAAACTCCTCCGGGAATTGTAACTGAAGACGGCGGAAATATTTTTGTATTCGCGAAGGATAATGTGGATATCGGAATTGGGCGTATCTTTACCCTGCGCGGTGGAAATGAAGTTATCTGGTCCTCAACGGGCAACATAGCAGCTGGTTCATCATCCAAAACGGTGCAGACTGCTCCTCCGACGCGCGTGATTATTGATCCTCAGAGCGCGGATGTTCAAACTGACCTGGCCGGACTTGCCACAGGAGGTGGTATCGGTGTTCTTGCTACGGTGACTGGAGTTGCGCCAGGCGATGTGGATTTAATTGCACCTAACGGCGTTGTCGATGCGGGTGATGCGGGAATCCGCGCTTCGGGTAACATTAAAATTGCCGCTGTTCAGGTGCTGAACGCGAATAATATTCAGGCGGCAGGATCAACTTCCGGCGTGCCTGTTACACCTACGGTCGCCGCACCGAATATCGCAGGTCTGACCTCGGCTGCAAATACGGCGGGTGCCACCTCCAATGCGGCAAACGACGTTGCAAATCAGGCGCGCAACCAGGCCACTGCCGATGAGACTCCGTCTGATATTTCCGTCGAAGTTATCGGTTATGGTGGGGGTGACGGAGAGCAGGCTTCACTGTAATTTTTAAATCTGTTTCCTATGAAATCGAAAACGGCGCGCTATTTCAATTTGGGTCTCGTCTTTTTCTTTTGCAGCTTGTGCGTAAGTTACGGGGCTGAGTCCGATATTGAACCGTTAAAGAAATCCGCAGAGCAGGGAGACTCAGAGGCGCAATATCTTCTCGGGAAAGCTTATTATTCTGCTCCAGACGCTTCACAGGATATGGCAAAGGCTTTGATGTGGTTTACCAAGTCCGCCGGGCACGGAAATGCAAAAGCGCAGAATAATCTCGGGGTGATGTATCTTAATGGTGCCGGCGTTGAAAAAAACGAGACCGAAGCGCAGAAGTGGTTTGCAAAATCCGCCAGTCAAGGCAATGCGTGGGCACAGAATAATCTCGGACTGATGAACGCAGAGGGAAAAGGTATTCCCAAAGATATCCACGCTGCTGCGCAATGGTACCGGAAAGCCGCAGAACAAGGACAGGCAGATGGTGAACTGCATCTCGCAGAACTTTACTACTTCGGTGACGAGGGATTTGAAAAGAATTTTTCTGAAGCGGCTAAGTGGTTTGCTGCCGCATCTGCACAAGGTAAAGCATCGGCCAGTAATATGCTGGGTGTAATGTATGAAAATGGGCACGGTTTATCCCGAGATATAGATCAGGCTGTTAAGCATTATCAGGCGGGAGCGGATCGCGGGAATGCGCGGGCGCAAAGTAATCTTGGTCGCCTTTATTTCACCGGTGGAGTGGGACAGAAAAATGTCGTTATTGCAGAAAAATGGCTCACGCTCAGCGCTGATCAGGAAGAGATGACAGCCATCAAGCTACGACGGGAAATGGAAGCTGGCATGACTCCCGAACAAATCACCAAAGGTAGACGGCTCGCATCAGATTTTCTCTCTCATATCGGCCAGAAATCACCCGCTGCTGTACAGGGTAATTAGCGGCACAATCAGGGCCGAAAAATGGTCGCTCAATGTTACAGAATGTTTACACGGCTTTCATTGAGCTATCTCCGTAGCGGGCTATTCCTTGTCGCGTTGTAAAAAGCTGTATCCCGCAGAATGTCGTACCCCGGTTGCTTGCTGTATCCATCCGGTTAACTCAACAAACAAAAATAAAAACAAAAATCGTTCAATATGAATATTAAAAAAGCCTTAACTACAACCTGTATGGCTACGGCTGGTTTACTGCTGATCGGACAATCCGCTCACGCAGGAGGATCAGCTGTCAGCTATAATGATGGAGACATTTTTCTGGGTTTTCGTCAGACAGGTGGCACATCCGCTTATCTTCTCGATCTCGGTCAACCAGACCTCTTCATGACTGCAACACCGGGGTCCTCAATCGTCCTCAATACCACCATTAGTGGATTTGGTGACATTGGTGCCGATTTATCATCTGCTTCCGTCTTTGGAAGCAGCTGGTATACAGACGGGAATGTTTTCTTCGCCGTAACTGGTGGAACGAAGTTTGGTGATAATTTTGGCGATCCTGAGGGTACCCTCTACTCCACCAATCCAAGCTCAACACCATGGACTCCACAAAGTGATGGTTCACAGGTTTCCACTGTAAATAGGCTTTCCACCGCTGGGTTTAGATATTCGCTTGCAACCTCCTCAGCCAACAGTGACCTGGGTGTTATTCAATCCACCAGTACACCAAACAATTATGCTTCCTTCCAACCGGGCGGAACCATTCCTAACTCTGCCGGAATTAGCTTTGCAGAGTGGAATCCGACCAATGAAGGTCTCGTTAATACTACATTGTATTTTAACCAAATCATTTCCAGAGGAAATGGAGATACAAGCGTTAACATCGGTTTCTTCAGTATCGACAGTGGTGGTCTCGTTACCTTCACAGCCGCAGGGTCACCGATTCCGGAACCTTCCACTTATGCCCTGCTCGGTATGAGCACCGCACTAATGGGATTCCTTATTTTCCGCCGTCGTAATGTTCGTAAAGCCTGAGTCATTCAACCAAATCTTACCCAAAAATAAAAATAATTATGAAATCAATTGCTTCTAAATTAATGCTGGGTGCAGCAGCGTTTGCCTTTATCGGCTCGGCGCATGCAGCAACCTATCTTCGCCTCACAGGATCCAGTGCATATCGCTCTGCGGTGCATACTGCAATCCGTAACATTGCATGGGATGCAGCGCCCTCGTATGCTTACACGGGCACTTCGCTTAGTGGTGCAAGCCAGGCGATTTTCCACGGAAATATCGCCGGAGTAGATACCTATATCAAAACATCATGGACGGGTTCTGAAGCGGGAATTCAGGCTGTTGCGGGCGATTTGCCTGCTTCGGCCAGTTTCCTTCAGGACAGCACCACGACGTCCACTTCCGGAACTCCATCGGTTACCACAAATGGTGATACAACACATCCTGATGCGTGTATGTCCGATACGTTCCAGGCTTCATCCGTGTTCTACAATAGCACCATTGGTTCCGTAACTTATGGAACACTTGCGACTGCTAATACAGGTTCCGGGACTGATCCGGCCGGTGTGGTTGGCGTGGTGCCGTTTAAGTTCTGCACAAGCCGTGGATCAGTAATTACGGACATTACATCACAGCTTGCGCAAAACCTTTACTCCTCAGGAAAGGTTTCACTCTCCCTCTTCACCGGCAATTCTGCTGATGTAGGAACCAAGAGCAGTGGCGGAGGCAATGGAAAATGGATTTTTGCTACAGGTCGCGATCCGGATTCCGGCACGCGTCTCACGGCATTGGCTGAAATCGGACTTGGTGGACAGTCTGGAGTCACCCAGTTCCAGCCTTCCACAGGCACAGCTGGCTCACCAGTTCAGGTAACAGCGGCTGGCACGACAATCACTGTCAACGTGCCATTCCCAGCTGGTACCATCAATGGTATTGCTATCGGCACGGGTAATAATGGTTATAGCAGCGGTGGTAACCTTGCCAAAGCTATCAACGGTAACACAACAGGCATGGTTAATGGTGCCGGAAGTAACAAAATCACCGGTGGTTCGTATGTAGCCTATCTTGGTACCTCCGATGCAGATCCTCAGATCACAGGAAGCGCTTCTACTGGTATCGTTGAGCTCAGCTACAACGGTGTCACTTTGGGCAATGTAGCCGGTGATTATAATACCTCAACGGTCCTAACTTACGGAAAATATACCTTCTGGGGTTACGAACACATGTATTACAAAACTGGTCTTGCAACCACTGTGACCGACGTTGCAGACAAAGTTGCAAAGCAGTTGCATGACACGGATGCAGTCGTGAAACTAAGCTCCATGAAAGTCAGCCGCACTACAGACGGCGCAGTTGTTCAGTAAATAAGAAACATACTTTCACGGGAAATTATTCCCGGGGAAAGGCACGATGACAGCCAGTGTGGCCGAAAGGTCACACTGGTTTTTCGTTTTTATAGAGAAGATTTAAGACGGAGCTGCCGCTTTTTGAAGGAATGTTACGAAAACGTTGCGGGGGTTATCTTGTTCCGGAAGTGCATAGGAAATACCAACGTGAGGGAGGCAGCGAGTTTGCAGGCTCCAGAAGTTTTCTTATGCAGACAAAATATTTTCCATTTCAAAAGTTTCATCGAAAAGCCGGGTACACGCTGATTGAAATCATGCTGGTGCTGGCGATCATTGCCGTTCTTCTAGGTGCCGGTATTTACTACATGGCTGGCAGTCTTGATACAGCTAAAAACAAAATTGTAGAGGCGGATATCCAGACTATCACCACACAATTGAATACGTATGAGATGCAAAACCTTAATCTTCCATCTACAGCGCAGGGATTGCAGGCACTCGTGACGGAACCCACCACACAGCCACATGCGCGGAGATGGGTAAGGTTGTTTAAAAAGCTTCCGCAGGATCCATGGGGAACACCTTATCAGTATAAAAATCCCGGAACAAAGGACCCCAAAAGTTTTGATTTATACTCTTTAGGGCCCGACCGTGTGGAAAGTGGCGATGACATCGGAAACTGGGAAGGCAAATAATCCATGCCGTTCTCAAGCAGAGTATTGACCAGGGCTTTCACCCTGCTGGAGATATGTCTCGTCATAGTGGTGCTATCAGTCATAGCGGGACTGGCGCTTCCGCTTATGCACGGCTTGATTGCACAGGAGCGCATCGGCGGTATAACCAATGACTATCGGGATCTGGCCCTTCAGGCTCGCAGGCTCGCCGTGGAGGAGGGGATACCGTATGCGATTTATTTTAATGATAAAACGCTGACACTTGCCCCCTGGTACGGGACGGAAAAACGTGCAGGGAAGCCCATCGACGAGATGCGTATTCCCCCAGATATGGACATATCCCTTCGCAATATTTCAACGGGGCGCTGGCAGGTGCCCGCAGGTCAGGCATGGATATTTCAAACGGGGGGTATATGCGATTATCTGGAAATCCGCACCAAAGCAGGCAGTTGCAGGAGCGAATTGGCGTTTAACCCCCTGACAGCAACAGCAAGGGAAACGGCAGCGCATTACGAGTAATGGTAATATGCAAAAGAAGCACTGCTTTTTTAAAAACCAAGGTATTGCACTCCTGGAAGTCATTCTTGCCGTGGCGATTGCCGGTACAGGGATCATTGCGTTTGCGATTGCTTTACAAAAATGCGTGGAAGCTTCCACGGTCAGTTATCATGAATTGCGGATGCGGGAAGCGATAGAGTCCCGGCTGAGTGAAGTAAAGGCCGAGGATCTCGGTAGTGGAAGGCAGTCGTACCGCTATTTTGAAAACGAGGTGATCGTGGAGCAGGAGGTAAAACCATATGAACTGCGAAGTTCCAGGAACACTTCTCTGAAAGGAATCTGGAAAGTTTCCCTTACCGCGAAGTATGCACAGGCAGAAAGTCTTCCCCTTCAAACGCAGGCTCTGCTGTATCAGCCATGAAATCGATTTTTCGAGATAGAAACGCATTTACTCTGTTTGAGATGATGTTGAGTATCGCGATATTGTCGGTATTTGTTGGAGGGGTATTCCAGTCAATACAATCTTCTCTCAAAGTAGTTGAAAGTCTTTATTTTGAGCAGGAAATCCAGACGACTGCCTCATCTCTGACAGAGCTTCTGCGGAAAAATTTCGCGACGCTTCCAAGGGAGACTATCTTTACCCTCTCGGTTCAACCGAAAGGAAAACAATATTTTTCAGAAATTATTCTCCAAAATGCACCGCTCGCTTTTACATGGGGCAAAGACTCTGCCTATTACGGTCTTATCGAACTTGGAATCAAGCCAACGGAAAATGGACTGCTGGCAT
>JBDSIH010000447.1:0-8007 GCA_039918055.1 Chthoniobacterales bacterium | reverse complement strand
GAAACCATTCATGTAAAGGCCACCGAGGCCATCGGCCGTATCGCAGACCTTGTGGAAAAGAACGACGTGGAAACCATCGTGATCGGTCTTCCGCGAAATATGGATGGCACTTACGGCCCCTCTGCCGACAAGGCGCGGGCATTTGCGGACCACCTGCGCGCCCGTCTTTCAAATCCTATTATATTATGGGATGAACGCATGACGACCCTTCAGGCGCAGCGCGCCCTTCATGACGCGGGTCGAAACACCAAACAGAGCCGTAAAGTCATCGACCAGGTGGCGGCGCAGACTATTCTTCAGAGCTGGATGGATTCCCAGCAAAGCGCGGGACCGATATTATAAAATGTCGAAACGCCTGAAACTGACCATTGCTTACGATGGCACGCCATTCCGGGGCTGGCAGAGCCAGAGAACCGCAGACAGCGTTCAGGATGTCATCGAAAAAGCACTGGCTAAAATCTGCAAAAATCCGGTGCGTCTCCACGGTTCCGGCAGAACCGACGCGGGCGTACACGCACTTGGCCAGATCGCGCATGCCGATGTGGATCGACCGCTCGAAATACTGGAGTGGAGGCGCGCTCTGAACAACTGGCTTCCTCAGGAAATCCGAATACTGAACGCGCAGTTTGTGCCGGAAACGTTTCACGCCCGTTTTTCTGCAATGGGAAAAGAATACCGCTACGAGATTTATAATGGAGAGGTTCTGCCTCCGCATCTTTTCCGAACGGTCTGGCATAATCGCTGGCCGTTCGATGCCGATCTTCTTCGCAAAGCGATGCATGCCTTTATAGGTACACACGATTTTGCGGCATTTTCCGCAAAACGGGCTGTGCCTGTTGATGATACGCACCGCACGATCGAGCACATCCGCGTTGTTATTAAAGGCCCATTGATTCGTCTGACATTTATCGGTGACGGGTTTTTATATAAAATGGTTCGCATGCTTACCGCAGCGGCGATGCAGGTCGCATGCGGGAAAGAAACATTCCGGGGAATGTCTCAGCGTCTTTCGCATCCGGAGAGTGCGGTTAATCCGCCCGTCGCTCCCGCAAAGGGGCTGACTCTCGTAAGAGTGCTTTATTAAAGCTCGCGCCCGATTCGGCTATCCAATTGGAAAACCTGGCCGGAAGTGTGCGGCATCGTATCGAGGAAACTTACAAAGCGTGCGGATTCCTCCGGCGTATTGAGATTTTGCAGTGCGTGATCTTCGAGAGAGCGATCAAGGCCTGCGGTCATCTTCGTTCGCAGAAATCCCGGCAGGATCGCATTCACCCGCACATTGGATTCACCGTATTCCTGCGCCAAAGATTGCATGAGGCCGACGAGTCCGGCTTTTGCCGCGGCGTAGTTTGCCTGCCCCGCAGCCCCAAAGCGCGCCGCACCTGATCCGATGAAAAGAATGTGTCCGCTTTGCTGCGCATGCATGTGCGCCTGGTGGGCCCTGCGAGCGACATGAAAGGCGCTGTGGAGATTTACGGTTAAGACATCATCCCAGTCGGATTCCTCCATCCTGGAAAATGTCTGGTCACGAATAATCCCCGCCGTATGGATAAGAAAATCCAGTCGCGGAAGGGATTGAAATGCACGGTCAATGGATTCGGAAGAGGTGACATCAAGTGTCGCCTTCCCCGGCGCATGGACTTCCCACTTATCTTTGAGAAGCTGGGTTTGAATGGCGCGTGCGAGGCCGCCTTCGCCGCCGGTAATAAGAGCTACGCGCTGCATCCGCTAAGGCGTAGGGCTGGACTTGGCCGCAGGCTTAGGTGCGCTGATCATGATGGCGTAGGGCTTATATTCACACTCTACATTTGCGGCGACCGAGACATAGCGCATCAGCTCCGTCCATGGAACATTGGAGAGACTCAGAGTAATGAGCTTTTCGCCTGCGCTTGGGTCGGTGGATTTATAGAGCCGCACCATGTTGACCGGCGAATCCATCTGTTTGGTCTTCACCGGGATCTGGGCCATGTAATCCAGCACAGAATCCAGGCTAGCTTCCTTAAAATCCACTTTTGGTATAATGACGCGATTCAGCTTTATTTCCATGACGGTCGTCTGCGCCATGGCCGACATCACAAAAAACAGAAGCAGCAGTAACGAGCCTCCCAGCACGTGGGAAAATCTCCGTAAGGATGAAAAATCCAGCATCATGACGGGAGCATACCTGATTATGGAAAAACGGCAATGCGCCAGTCCAGAGGAGGCGTTCCAGTAAAAAATGCTTTCACAGGTTGCTTGATGTCCACAGTTTGAGTAATTACATGCCGTGCGCGGTCTTCTTCCCATTTGGTTTTTAATGCTGACCTCCCTCACGACCTTTGTGGTGCGTGCGGAGAGTCCGGTAATGGGCATAAAAGCAGACCCCATCCTTCTCGCAGAGCTTTCGGACGATGAAAAAAGGCACCTCTTTCTGAAGGCACGGGAAGATATTCACATCCATGCTTCGCCCACGCCGGTTCCGAAGCCGAAATCCAAACCAAGACCCGCTCCAAAGGAAGAGGAAACCCCGCAGCCCACTCCGCGTCCAAAGCCTGTAGAGCATCATCAGGAGGTTAAGCATCCCGTCCGGGAAGTACATGCCACGCCGACTCCCGCGCCGCCAGAGCCAAAGCATGAGGAAAAACCGTCTGCGCCCACGCCGACTCCCGCGCCCGTAAAACAGGAGACCCAGCAAACGGAAGCTCCCGCCGCGCCGGTGACGATTGAAAAATCCGGCATGGCACAGGAAGAGGGTTATGTCGCTCCCGCCGCTCCTGCATTCAGCTTTTTCAAATTTGGAGGCCCGAAATACCGCTATTTAACGCCCTCCATCCGTAAACAGGTTGATGCCGCCCGCGTTCGCCGCGGACGGTGGAAATACATTATCGTTCATAACAGCGGCACCAGGCAGGGGAATGCGCGTGCGTTTGATATTTATCACCGCAATGTTCGTAAAATGCAAAACGGTATGGCCTACCACTTTGTCATCGGAGATGGTCACGGTTCGGGCGATGGCGAAATTGAAATTGGAAATCGCTGGAAGAAGCAGATCAATGGCGGCCATGTGGCCAGTGATTATCTGAATAACATCGCCATAGGAATCTGTCTGGTCGGAGACTTTAACCGTGACCAACCCACAAAGGCCCAGATGGCTGCGCTGGAAGAATTGATTAATTATCTTCGTAAACGCGTAGGGAAATTTGATAATAATAAGCCGTCCACCGTACTGGGACATAAGGAGATCAATCCCCGGCCGACCGATTGTCCAGGGGACCATTTTCCGCTTAGGCGTTTGCATGAACTCTTTAAAAACTAACGCGAAAAACAGAGTAAAAGTAATAAAAACCGTTCTCTTTATCTGCACGGGAAATTACTACCGCAGCAGGCTTGCGGAAATTCTTTTTAATCATTACGCCATCCAGAGCGGCATCCAGTGGCGCGCGGAATCGCGAGGGCTTTCCGTTCAGAAAGACCTGAAGAGCATTTCTCACCACGCGCTGAAATATTTGAATACTCTCAGAATAATTCCCGCAATAAGCGAACTGCGTGATCCGCTCGCCCTGTCCGTGGATGATTTAGATTCCTATGACCTGATCGTGCTTCTGAATGGCGGCGAGCACCTCGTCATCATGGAAACGCGGTTTTCCTGGATGGTGAAAGCGCTTCAGAAAGAAGGAAAAATCCGGCTCTGGCACGTGCACGATCTGGAAGTAAAGGTGCATCCCTTTTTAAAATGGATCGGTGCGGCAAGAGATCGCGTCGGCCAGCCCGAGGAGAGCGCGGTGGAGCACATCGACTTTGGCGCACGCGCACTCGTGCAGGAGTTGGAAATGCTTCCGAAGCAGACGGAAGAAGCGTAGATCTACGGCCCGCGCAGGACGTTGTTCTTTTCGTCCACGACGATGATCTTCGGCTTGTGAGTGAGAACGTTTTCTTCGCTCACCCAGCCGAAATTCATGATCGTGAGGCGGTCGCCGATTTTTCCGAGGTGGGCCGTGGCGCCATTCAGTTCGATTGCACCTTTTCCCGCAGGGCCGTAAATGACATACGTCTCAAAGCGCTCGCCATTCCCCATATTGCCCACGAGGATTCGTTCATAGGGAAGCAGATCCACGCTTTTTGCGAGGTCTTCGGAAATCGTGAGGCTGCCTTCATAATCCACCGAAGCTCCGGTAACCGTGGCGCGATGGATCTTGGATTTTAAAATCGTGCGATACATGGAGTGAGGCGAGGAACATCGCCCCAACTTTACGGGAAATCAAGCCGTAACAAGCTCGGAACCCGCTTCCACGACGTTATCCGGTGTGGAGCTTTCCGGAAATTGGTAGCGGATCAATTCCATCCGCCCGTCATGATGTTCCACGATGGCGGTGCAGCTTTCCACCCAGTCTCCCGTATTGAAATAATCAATATCTCCGATACGGCGGATTGCGGGGGTATGAATATGCCCGCAAAGAACCCCGTCTACATGGAATTCCCGGGCATAGCGGGCGATAGCCTCTTCAAATTTTCCAATGAAGTTGACCACGTTTTTAACCTCGCTCTTCACATAGGCGCTCAGAGACCAGTAATCTGCAAACCCGAACCGTCGGCGGAAAAAATTCACCACGCCATTGAGACGAAGCAAAAGCGTATAACCGATGTCGCCCACGTGCGCGAGCCAGCCGAGATTCTGCACCACGGTATCCAGCTCGTGGCCGTGGATCACAAGAATGCGTTTTCCTGTCGTGGTGACATGGATTGCATTTTGCTGAATCGAGATGCTGGCATACGTGCCGTGGTAGCTCTCCATAAATTCATCGTGATTCCCCGTGATGTAAATGACGTCCGTTCCCTTGCGTCCTTTACGAAGAAGTTTCTGGATCACGTCGTTATGCTCCTGTGGCCAGTAAACACTGCGGCGCAATGCCCAGATATCGATCAGATCGCCCACGAGATACAAAGTATCGAAATCATTATCCTTCAGGAATTCGAGCAATGCCGCCGCCTTGCTGCCCCTTGTTCCGAGGTGTACATCCGATATCCAGCACGTGCGATAGTGTCTATAGCGACCCATAAGTAAAAAATAATTAATCCGCTTCTTCACAACTTATTAACAATTTCACGGGGTTGTGAAATTCTCACAATGTGACAATTTCGGCACACATTCCGGGGAGAAATTGCTGAAAATACAGAGAGGAAATGAAAAGGGAGAGTTATTGAGATTCTGAAATCTTAGAAAATAATAACACGCCTGAATCTTCTTATAGCCAAAAACGACATCTTCTTCCCTATGCTAAAAGAGAGCAGTGTTTGGAATTCATGTTCGGGCTGCTTTCACCGAAGCCGACTCCGAATTCCGCGGCGCTTTCGGTGAAAGCAGTCCTACCTAAGAGCCCCAAATTTATTATTGGAGGGCAGACAGTTCCACATCCGACCTGAAAGGGGGAATCTTACTTCGTCGGCGTAGAGGCGCCCTGGCGCAGCATTTCACGGATGCGGTCGAAGTGGCTTGTCGCGTCCTCTTCGGTGACGGGCTGGCTGAGAATTTCCTTCGTCGTCTGGTGGACGATATGTGAACTCTCAAGCTCGATCAGAAACGGGCTTGGCTTGCAGGCGTATGTCATTCCGAACTTCATACGTGAGGCGCAGTGCGTAATCGTCAGCGCACGCATTGCGCGCGTGATTCCCACGTAAAGCAATCGGCGCTCTTCATCGACCGTGCCCTCGCCCTTTGAGCGTTCGTGAGGAAGCAGTCCGTCCTCTGCACCGATGAGATAAACGTCACGGAATTCCAACCCCTTGGCCGCGTGCAAAGTAATAAGCGTGACGCCGGATTGCTTATCCTTCTCTTCCTTTTTCTTGTCACGATCCAGACTCATTTCGTCGATGAATCCCCGTAGGCCTTCGGTAGAGCGAACACGGTATTGTTCCATCGCGCGGAAAATTTCCATAACGTTTTCGGTGCGGTTGTCGGCTTCATCTTCCGTTTTGCACGCGCGCTTGAGGTCTTCGATGTAACCGCTTTGTTCGATCAGCTCGCGAAAGACGCCCGGGAAAGGAGTGCCTGTCATCGAAAGCGTGATTCGGCATCCTTGCAGCATTCCGGAAAAATCGCGGATCGCATTTGCCGTCTTGGTCGCGATGAGCTGGAGAAAATCCTCTGCGGCAAGCACGTCGTAGAGACTGCACTTACGCTTGATGCTTTCCTCGAGCGCGATTTCTACAGTCGTGGCGCCAATACCGCGCGGCGGATTATTAATGATACGCAGCATGCTGACATCATCGTCCGAATTAAGCAGCACAGTTGCATAAGCCAGGATGTCCTTGATTTCACGGCGGTCAAAGAAGCTCTTTCCGCCAACAATGTGATACGGAATTTGCAGACGCCGGAGGTTTTCCTCAATCAGGCGCGACTGCGCATTCATGCGATATAGGACTGCGAAATCTTCCCAGCGTAAATTTCCTCGAGCGCGCTTTTCGGCAATATCATTGACCACGAATGCCGCCTCCTCGCGGTCATCCTGCGCGGTGACGATGTGAATCGGATCCGCGCCCTCGGATTTGCTCCAGAGATTTTTTGCGCGGCGTCGCGGATTATTACGGATCAATTGATTCGCCGTGGAGAGAATGGGGTTCGTGCTTCGGTAATTCTGCTCGAGTTTTACAATATGAGGATTTGGAAAGTGCCGCTCGAATTCCAGGATGTTCGAGACTTCAGCTCCGCGCCACCCGTAGATGCTCTGGTCATCGTCTCCCACCACGCAGACATTTTGGGAAGTTCCGGCCAGGTTCGTGACGAGATCAAGCTGAAGACGATTCGTATCCTGAAACTCATCCACGAGCAGATATTGGTATTTTCCCGCCCAGTGGTCGCGCGCTTCCGCATGTTCCGCGAGAAGGCGAACCGCATTGAGAAGGAGATCGTCGAAATCCATCGCATTAAGCTGGCGCAGTTCCTGATCGTAACGGGCGTAGACGCTGCCAATAAGCGTGTCTTCACTCTGCGGCGCGGACCAGCTGTGATTCTTCGCCTTACTGATCATATTTTTCGCAAGTGCAGGGTCCAGCTTCTCATCGCTGGCCGCAGTGCGCGTGATGATCTTCTTGATCAGCCCCGACTGATCGCTCTCATCATAGATACTGAAATTGTTTTTGTAACCGAGCAGATGCGCGTGCTTGCGAAGAACGCGCACGCAGAGCGAGTGAAATGTGCAAACCGTAAGCCCCTCCAGCGACTGATCGGTCACTGCCGATGCGATACGGCTTTGCATTTCCCGCGCCGCCTTGTTCGTAAAGGTCACGGCAAGAATCTGCTCCGCCAGCACGCCCTGTGAAAGCAGCCATGCCACGCGTGCGGTTATGACGCGGGTTTTTCCTGTGCCTGCGCCGGCGAGAATGAGTAGCGGGCCTTCGCCATGCACGGCGGCGTCGTACTGCTCGGGGTTAAGATCGTAAAGACGGAAGCTCATGTCTTTCGATTAACGGATAAAATGCTTCGTAATTACATGCGGCAGCAACAGGTGTTCCTGCTCCTGAATTCGCGCGTGCAGGGTCTCCGGCGTATCGTTCGGCATTACGAGAACTTCCGACTGCGCAAGAATTTCGCCCGTATCCACACCCGCATCCACATAGTGCACGGTGCAGCCTGCAGTGGATTCATTCGCCTCCAGCGCCTGCTTCCACGCTTCCAGCCCGCGAAACTTCGGCAGCAGCGAAGGGTGGATGTTTATAATTTTTCGTGGAAACGCATTGAGAAAATTGTCCTTCAGGATTCGCATGAATCCTGCCAGCACGACAAGCTCCGCGCCTGCCGCTTTTAACTTTTCTGCCATGATGCGTTCCGCCGCCGCACCCATTTGAAAACGATACGGTCCCGGCGCAATGAATTCCGCAGAAATTCCGCGCGTTTGTGCAATCCGTAAAATGCCGGAATCCGCAACATCCGAAAGCACGCTTACAATTTCCGCACGCAATTCTCCGCGATCAATCGCAGCGAGTATCGCCTGAAAATTTGACCCTTTTCCGGAACCAAGAATCCCTAACTTT
>JBDSIH010000446.1:0-3987 GCA_039918055.1 Chthoniobacterales bacterium | reverse complement strand
CGATGTCGATTAATGTTTGCCGAAATGGAAGGAATTGGGGCAGGCGCTGCTGCAAGCCATTAACTGCAACAACAAGGGAAATACTTAGGACTATTGAAGCGCCAATCAGAAATACAAAAACGAAATAGATTAAACCTGCCACAAGCGGACTTTGCATCAGCCACTGGTAACGCAAGGTAATGAATACAATCGAAGCAACGATCAATGCGCCAAATCCGCTGATGCGATCAAGCAATACAGAAAATAATGCGGATGTCTTTTTGTATCCACCGGCCATCAGGTAGCCTGCCTTTACCGCATCTCCGCCGACGGAACCGATCATTATGAGATTAAAAAAAGCGCCGATGAAATATAGCTGCGTCGACTTCCAGAGTGAAATATCGATTTCTAGCGCACGTAGAAATATCCGCCAGCGAAAGATGCCCATGATATTAAGCACACCACAGGCGACCAGTCCGGCGGTAAGCCATCGCATATCACAGTGCCCGGCGATCGTAATAAGCTTTTCACGCATCGAACCATCCCGGAATAGCCAGCAAAGCAATCCAATGGTGACTACGGATTGTAGAAATAAAATAATCCAGCGCTTCATGAAAGGATGGCAAAAATTGAACTCACGGTGCGCGAAATTAGCGGGTTTAAGTTAAAATGAGAAGCAATCCCCTATGAATATGAATTTCAATTCGAAGGATTTTTAAAAATCTCATGGAAATCATACCGTAAGAAAAGGCATAATTTCATCCTACATGCCAAACAAGTCAGGATTGCCACCCATTTCCCGCCGATTCCTGCTTTCGCTTGCTGGCATTTTGCTTCCGACTGCAGCCCTGGGAGCATGGCTCTGCGGCAATCGACACCTGGCGCGCCTGGCGTTTATAACATCGAATGCGCTTCTGTTATATCCCACGCTCAAACGCAACAGCTCTGCCTTTGGTCCCGTTTTTACACAGTTTGATACTTCCTCCAAAGAAGTATGGCTTACGATTGATGATGGACCCGATCCTGTGGATACCCCGGCCATTCTCTCACTACTGAAATCCTATAACGCCAAAGCCAGCTTCTTTTGTATCGGAAAAAAAGCCACCCAACACCGTGGTCTCTGCCGAAAGATAGTCCGAGAGGGACATACGCTTGAAAACCATTCGCAGGATCACCCTGTAGCATCGTTCTGGTCCCTCCCCCCTTCGCTCATGCAGCGCCAGATCGAGGATGGCTCGCATGCGATTTTGACGGCGACAGGCATCGCTCCCCGCTTTTTTCGTTCTCCGGTAGGAATGACCAATCCCTTCGTTCATCCCGCCTTGGAGAAAAATCAGCTGAAACTAGTTGGCTGGAGCTGCGCGGGATTTGACGGCGTGAATCGCTCGACTGAAGATGTTTTAAAATGTTTACTGCCAAAGGTCCGGCCAGGCGCGATCATACTCCTACATGAAGGCACGCAATTACAGACTCCCTCCAATCGCGTGCACACGCTTCAGCTGCTTCTGCAATATCTGCAACTGCGTGGCTATACCTGTATCATTCCAGCCATGGATTCCTTAAAGGCCTAATACCGCATGGCCCCTCCTTCCTCTCAACCTGATACCACCTCCCTAATCGAGGCCGAGCCGCATCATCGCAGGACTTTCAACCGCATTCTTTACAGCGTTTTTATTTTTAAGCTCACCTGCTGGCTTTATCCTTATCTCGGACGCCGCATTTTTCGTTGGGTGTCAGTCACGGTCTCCTTCATCTACGCTATCACGCAGCATAAAATCCGGCGGATCGTACAGCAGAATATGCAGTTACTGACGGCGAAGAAAATAACCTGCAAAGATGCCGTCGATTTATTTGTCACATTTGGCGCCACGATTTCCGATTACGTTTGTTCAGGAAATATGCCACGCCAGGAAGCCTTTAACCTTTGCGAGGAATGCCTCGGCGTCGAATATATCACTGAAGCTGTGAAGGATGGGCTCGGCGCTATTCTCGTAACGGGGCATTTCGGATTTTTCGAACTCGGATCCCTCCACCTTTCTGAAATGGGATACCGTGTTGCGGTCGTCACGCTACCCGAACCCCGAGAAAACCTTACCCAGTGGCGTACGGAGTTTCGTAGTCGCTGGGGAGCCGAGACCATTGAAATTGGAGACGACTTTTTTTCCGCCATCAAAGTAGTTCATTCTCTTCAGGAAGGAAAACTGACAGCTATGCTGGTTGATCGTCCATTCGGCCCGCGAGCAATTCCTGTGGCCTTACCCAATGGAAAATCTCTCTTCTCCACTTCTCCTGCCATTGTCGCATTTGCTTCGGATCGTCCGGTCATTCCGGTTATTGTAAAAAAACTTCCTTCCCAAAATTATACGATCGAAGCCTTGGGATGCATCTATCCGAAGCGACTTCCCGAAGGGCGCGATGCATCCATCGAAGCGATGACGAAAGAAATTGCCGCCCTCTTGATGAAGGAAATCGCTAAACATCCGAAACAATGGTTTCAGTTCGTACCTGTTGAAATATGAAATACGTCCTTATCTTTCTGCTTTTTCCATTTTCTCTTTTTGCACAGGAATTTTCACCGGCAGATGCCGATCAATTTCTTGAAAAACTCGCCAGTGACCGCAGCACCATTCCCGGAATTGAGAAAAGTTTTCATGAGGAAAAGCAGATGGCGCTTCTTTCGCACCCCGTTACCAGTAATGGCACTATAGCCTTCCAGCCTCCCGATCAATTCCGACGTGAAGTAGTGGGAGAGAATTCCAGCCTTACCGTCAGCAATGGCGAAACATTATGGCTCTACTATCCCGGCCTGAAAGAAGCGGAAAAATATAATCTGAAAACCAAAGGGCCGGTGCGCGACAGCATTTCTGCTATGGTCACGAGTTTAAATTTCAAGGATCTTAAACGAAATTTTAAATATAAAATTCGGGTAACAAAAGACGGCTGGGAAATTACGCTTGAGCCAAAAAGTGGCGCTCTTCGCAGAGTATTTCAGCAGATGCTTATTCAATTGGATAAACAACGTCGTGTGAGTCGCCTTGATCTCATCGGTGAGAGTGTGGATAAAACCTTTATCTCTTTTAAGGACGAAAAAGAGAAACGTCTGCCTGCCAACTATTTTAACTTCACACCGCCTAAAGACGTAAACGTTTCAACTCCCCTGGGTAATTAACGCATTCAGGGAAAGCGATACACTTTCATACGAAAGCGTTTTTTGCGCCAGCTCTTCACTGTTGTTACAACTTTCATTGTAATAACCATCATCTGTCAGCAAATGTTCAAGAGCGGCCAGAGTTTCCTCACGGGATAAATGAGCGCCTGAAAAATCGGGAAAAACCAACTGCTCAATGGCGCTATTTCCTCCTACACAGGGAATACGGCAAAGCGTTGCATCGCCCGCAACTTGTCCGGGTACTTCACTTTGATCCCATTGGAATACGATACGATGTGAAGCCATAATACGAAGATAATCCGCGTAGGGTAACGGGCCTTTTACGAAACGAAAATTTGGATGCTTTTGGGAAATCACACCCAGAATATCCGCGTTCTTCCGCGAGATACAGGTGACAAAAGTTCCAAGACGCTTTGCCAGGGAAGATGCGGAAATTACAGCCGCCAGATGGTTTCGTGAAGGAACATCAAATTCCCGGGTTCCGATAAAAATCCCCTGTCTCTCTTCCACTGGTTTCGCAAAATTCCACTCTTCCTGATTAACCGGATAAGGCGTCGGGAGAAAATCCCCCTTTGTACAACCTGACGCAAGATACAGCGGCACCAGACTCTGCGTGCTGGATAAAAACTCTCCGCCTTCCGCGCATATCTCCATGAATTGGTTCAATCGTTTGGAATGATCGAGCATTTCGGAAACCTGGTGTGCTCCTGATTCCTTCCAACTGATGAGACATCGGATACCGCGCTTTTTCAGCGATTTGATGACGCGTAGAGAGTATTTCAAATCGCGACGTAACAGAACAAGAACCGTAGAGACAGTTTCAGGAATCTCTTTTTCCA
>JBDSIH010000445.1:0-10840 GCA_039918055.1 Chthoniobacterales bacterium | reverse complement strand
CGATGGCCTGAAATGGCTGGGCCTGGAATGGGATGAAGGCCCGCTGAAAGGCGGCGACCGTGGCCCCTATTTCCAGAGCCAGCGCAATGCCTTTTACGAAAAACACTTTAAGACGCTTCAGGATAAGGGCCTGGTTTATGAAGATAATGGCAGCTTCCGTTTCCGCTCTCCTCGTCAACCTGTGACCGTAGTGGATATGGTTTGCGGAACGATCACTTTCGACCGTGCGCTCGAACCGGACATGACGATTCGCCGCCCCGACGGTTCGTGGATTTTCCATTTCGTAAATGTGGTGGACGATATCGAAATGGGCATCACGCATGTCATTCGTGGCGAGGATCATCTTTCCAATACACCCAAGCATGTGGAGATCTACAATGCACTGGGCATTAAGCCGCCAAACTTCGCGCATATCCCGCTTATTTTAAATCGCGATGGCAGTAAGATGAGCAAGCGCGATGATGGCGCAAGCATCGCCTCCTATGTCGAGCAGGGCTACTCTCCGGAAGCGGTACGGAATTATCTCTGCCTTCTGGGCTGGTCGCCGAAGGACAACCGCGAAGTCATCGGTATTGACGAAGTCATTTCGCTTTTCGATCTGGAAAAGATCAATCGCCGAAATGCCGCCTTCGATCTCGACAAGTGTTTTTGGATCAATGGACAGTATATCCACAACATGAGCATGGAGCAGTTTGCCGATCTTTCGATTCCCTTCATCGAGAAGGCAGGCATTCCGTTCGGCTCGCGTGAACAGCTTATTCCCGTGCTCGCGATCGTGAAGGAAAAGATCAAACTTTTCTGCGACGTGCCGGAGTGGATTTCCTACTTCTTCACAGAAGACTTTGCCTACGACGAGGCCAGCGTGGAAAAGACGCTGCGCAAAGCCGGGGCGATGAATAATCTCACCGCACTGCGTCAGGCCTTTTCTGAAGTGTCTTCCTGGGATGCCGCTACGCTCGAAGCAAAGCTGAAGGAAACCGCCGTCGCACGTGGCGTCAAAACGGGTGAATTGATTCATCCCGCACGCATTGCTTCCAGTGGACGGTCCATCGGCCCAAGCCTCTATCATATGCTGGAAGTTCTCGGCAAAGATCGCGTGCTCGCGCGCTTTGACCGCACGCTTACGCAATTTGCATGAGCGAAGTCTACCCAGCGCTGGAGCTTTTGAACGGAGCGAAACATCTCCGTTCGCTCCAGCCACCCGCGAAACTTTGCGTTTTCGGTGATCCGATTGCGCATTCCCGCTCACCGCAAATGCAGAACGCGGCGCTAAAGGAATGTGGAATCGACCAGCAGTATGTGCGCGTCCACGCTACAGCAGAGGAATTTCCCAAAGCATTACGCGCATTGCCTGAAGCGGGATTTACGGGAGCCAATGTCACCATTCCCCATAAAATCTCCGCATTGAATACAGTTGATCGTGTCGACGAACATGCGCAAAGGATTGGAACCGTCAATACCGTCGTTGTGGAAGGCAGCAAATTGACGGGATACAATACCGACGGCCCCGGTCTTTCCCGCGCCGTGAAAGAGGAATTCTCCACGGACCTGTGTGATCTCCGCGTCATGCTTCTTGGCGCCGGCGGCGGAGCCGGGAGAGCAATTGCCGCACAATGTGCGATTGAAAATTGCGAACGTCTCATTTTGCTCAATCGGACCTACGAAAAAGCGGAGTTACTGGCGCAGGAACTTGCCAGCCAATCCAATAAACAGATACTAGCCATTCCCTGGGAATTATCCGCTATTCGCAATCAGCTTGAACAAGTAGATATCGTGATTAATGCGACTTCTCAGGGAATGCGGGATACCGATCCGGCCTTACTGCCTGTCGATCTGCTTTCATCGAAACTGCTCGTTTACGATACTGTATATTCCGGTGGCAAATCCCGTCTCGTTCAGGATGCTGAGGCTTGTGGCGCACGAGCCACAAATGGCCTCTCCATGCTACTGTGGCAGGGAGCGCTAGCCTTTGAAATTTGGTTTAACCGCCCTGCGCCCGTCGAAGTAATGCGACGCGCACTTCTCACTAGAGACTGAGAGTTTTTTTGGCGTCCTGCACGTCTTTGTGGATTTGTGCTTTGAGCGCATCCAGTCCATCAAATTTCTGCTCCGCGCGAAGATAGCTTACGAAGCGCAATTCCATATCCCTTCCGTAGATATCTTCGGAAAAATCAAAGAGATGCACTTCGAGAGTGCGCTCAGGAAGATTCAGCTCAACCGTGGGACGAAATCCGATATTCGCTACGCCGGGAAGCCATTTTTCGCTGACGTTTGCTTCAACGGCATAGACACCGTTTGGCGGAAACTGTTCATTGTGTCCGGAGAGATTCGCCGTTGGAAATCCCAATTCGCGCCCAAGATGTTTACCATGTTTGACCGTACCCAGAATGGTGAAATCTCTTCCAAGGCAGCGACGGGCCATTTCAAAATCTCCGCCCTCTATTGCCTTGCGAACACGTGTGCTGCTGACCGTTTCTCCATCCACCAGAACCGGAGGAATGGAGACCACTTCAAAATCATGTTGTGTTCCAAGTGTCTGGAGCATCGTCACATTACCGGCACGGTTCTTTCCGAAGGCCCATTCATGACCGACACAAATTTCCGCCACATCGCAGGATTCGGTCAGAGAGCGGATAAAAATGTCAGGCGACTGCGCGGCAAACTCCTTATCAAAACGTAGCAGTAAAACCGTATCCACGCCCTCTGATGCGATGAGGTGGAGCTTATGTTCGGTAGCCGTCAATAAACGGGGAGCCGCATCGGGGCGAAGTATCTTCAGAGGATGCGGATCAAAAGTAAGAACCACCATCTGCGCATTGAGACGCGCTGCATCATCAAGCGCGCGTTTAATCAAAGCCTGATGGCCGAGATGAACGCCATCAAACACACCAACCGCAAAGACTACCTTGCCTGCGATTGCAGACAAATCCGGGATATTCTGAATAACGCGCGGGTTCACGCGCCTCGGAAGCGGGATACTTCCGGCAGCGTAATCACACGCGCCGCAATTTCATCACGTGGAAGCGTCTTCAGCTCCTCAACCGTAACGGAGCGATCCAGGGTAAATTTGCCGGATTTAGTTCTACGAAGCTGCTTCAGGTGCGCTCCGCACCCAAGTTCCGCACCGATATCGTGCGCGTAGGTGCGCACATAAAATCCCTTACTGCAAACGACACGAAAAGTGATTTCAGGAAGATTGATTGCCTTGATCTCATGCCCGTAGACATGAACAAAGCGAGGTTCTCTTTCCACTGTTTTTCCCTGACGGGCAAGCTTGTAGAGAGGAACACCATCTTTCTTGATGGCGGAAACCATCGGAGGCATCTGGTAAAAATCTCCCGCAAATTTATTAAAGGCGGCCTCGATCTGCTCACGGGATAAATCCGGCACTTCGCGTTTTTCGAGAACCTGGCCATCCGCATCCTGCGAATCCGTGGTTTCTCCAAGGACGATAATACCTTCGTATTCCTTGTCCTCGCTCATCAGCAAATCCTGAATCTTCGTTCCCCGTCCAAGCACGACAAGAAGCAGCCCTGTCGCCAGAGGATCGAGCGTTCCGCAATGGCCGACTTTTTTCGTCTGCAGGGACCGGCGGGTGATAGCGACGACATCGTGCGATGTCATTCCGGGTGCCTTGTCGACTACGAGGACACCGTCAATTAAGTTTTCCTGATTCATTACAAAGATATTCGAGGACCTGTTGTTCAACTTCGGCGAGTGATCCTTTTACCCGCGCTCCGGCAGCCAGCGTATGGCCTCCTCCACCGAAGTGATTGCATGCTTTACAGACATCCAGCCGGGGATCCTTCGAGCGCATACTGACGCGCACTTTCCCTTCACCCGGAAGTTCTTCAAAAAATACGGCGGCTACGACGCCATTGATCGAGCGGAGATTATCGATCAGGCCTTCGTTATCTTCGGGCAATACACCCAGCCTCTCCGCCACTGCGGATGAAAGTGAAAAACTTGCCACCCGGTCATTGCCGCTGAATTTTGCGGAATTTAAAAGTTCGCGCAAAAGTTCGAGACGACGACGAGGGTAGCTCTCGTAAATTTCCTGAGAAAGTTTTCCAACTTCGACACCACACCGAACCAGGTGCGCCGCGACTTCAAAAGTGCGAACCGTCGTGGAAGGATATTGAAACGATCCCGTATCCGTGGAAATCGCGGCATAAAGATTCGATGCCATCGCTGGCGTGATGTCTGCACCGACATGCGCAAAGAAATCGTAAAGCAGTTGCCCGGTGGCAGGAGAAGAAGCGTCGATGTAATTCAACGTGCCGTAGCATTCATTGCTGATGTGGTGATCCATGTTTACCCACAAGGGAGCGGATACCGATGAGAGCAGAGTTTTACCAAGACGTTCCTGCGTCGAAGTATCAAGCGCCACAACGGCATCAAAAGAAATCGGTTCTTTTACGGACTGTACGATCATCTGGTGATTCGGCAGATAGGAAAACTTCTCGAGCATTCCATCTTCATTCCAGGCCGTGACCGTTTTCCCCTGCTGCTGCAGCCAGAGCGCCATGGCGATTACCGATCCATAGGCATCACCATCCGGACGGACGTGACTAGCCACCAGGATCGATTGTGCGCCGGCGAGCTTCGCGGCGATTTCGTCAAATGTGGTATTAGAACTGGCTGTCATCGGGTTTCTGGTGAGGAAGTCCGAGGTTATCCATGATATCGATAACGCGGGTTCCCCGTTCGACGGAGTAATCGATTTTAAAATGAAATATCGGAGTGAATTTCATGACGATCCGTTTGGATACTTCCTGCTGGAGCAGCGCGCGATTTTTCTCCAGCGTCTCGAGCACCTGCCTTTTCTGGGCGTCGTTTCCGATCACGCCTATGTAAATATGCGCCTGCTTTAAGTCTGGAGTCACATCGACGGCATTGACGGTAACGAGAACGCCTTCAAACGTGAGAGTCCGGGTGATGGCCATGCCCAACTCCCGTTTAATAACTTCACGAACCCTTTCCAGCCGATGTTTCATACTAAGACGATCCAGTGCAATGCGCGCTGAACCAAAAATTACAATTGCTGGGCGAATTTATCCAGTTGGTAGCATTCGACGATATCGCCGACTTCGTATTCGGAAAAATCACCAAGCTTAATACCGCACTCAAGCCCGTTCCGGACTTCCTTCACGTCATCCGTAAAGCGGCGAAGCGTGGAGAGTCCCCCATCATAAATAGGCTGCTTGCGACGCAGAATGCGTGCGCGGCCCGTACGAATGATACGGCCATCAATGACCATACAACCGGCAACCTTGCCTCTGGAAAGTTCAAATACCTGCCGAACTTCCGCATGGCCGACAATGGTCTCGCGAAGCTCAGGATCGAGCAAGCCAGTCATGGCTTCCTTCATCTGGTCGATCAATTCGTAGATGATGCTGTAAAGTTTGATCTGCACACCCTCACGCCGTGCGGCGGTAGCGGCGGTGCTTTCGGTCTTCACATTGAAGCCGACGATAATGGCATCCGAAGCACTTGCGAGCAGGACGTCTGATTCACTGATCGGGCCAACGGCATTATGAAGAATATCTAGATCGATCTTACGACTTTCGATTTCGTTGAGTGCCGTCATCAGTGCTTCAAGCGAACCCTGCACATCGGACTTTAAAATAATCTTGAGCGACTTGCGCTGATCTTCCGCAAGATTCTGGAAAAGATTTTCGAGAGTAGCGCGGCGTGGTGTAGAAAGTTTTTCCGAGCGGAGCGTCATCTGGCGTTCCTCACCAAGCGTGCGGGCTGCACGTTCGGAGTCTACTTCAACAAGTTCATCTCCCGCATTGGCGAGACCGCTGAATCCTAAAACTTTAACAGGCGTTGCAGGGGTGGCCTCTTTGACGGGTTTGCCGTCATCGCCGATAAGTGTCTTCACCTTGCCATGAATATTTCCGCAAATAAATGCCTGGCCGACTTTAAGCGTGCCCATCTTAACGATGACCGTAGCTGTAGGTCCGCGACCGGGTTCCAGCTGTGATTCGATAACTGTGGCGCGCGCAGTGGTGGTGGAGCTGGCTTTCAGTTCCAGAATTTCACTCTGCAGGTGCATCATTTCGAGAAGCTGATCAAGACCGGTTCCCTTTGTAGCGGAAACAGGAACACAAATGGTCTCCCCTCCCCAGTCTTCCGGCGTAAGCCCGATTTCCTGGAGCTGCTTTTTCACGCGATCAATATTGGCCGACTGAAGATCTACTTTATTAATAGCCACCATGATGGTGACTTTCGCCGCCTTGGCATGATTAATGGCTTCGATCGTCTGCGGCATCAGACCGTCATCCGCAGCCACGACAATAACCACGATATCGGTAACATTCGCACCACGTGCACGCATGGCAGTAAATGCCGCGTGTCCGGGAGTATCAATGAAGGTAATCGGCTTGCCATTATGAATGACACTGTAAGCGCCGATGTGCTGAGTAATTCCGCCGGCTTCGCCGACAGCCACACGCGCTTTGCGGATGGCATCCATAAGCGACGTCTTGCCGTGATCGACATGCCCCATGAACGTAATGATGGGCGCGCGATGGTGAAGCTCTTCTTCTTTTTTCGTTTCCTGTGGAGGTGGTGGCGCTACGACGGGTTCGGCTTTGTGAACACCCTCGCCGGTTTTGCGTTTTTCCTTCTCAAAAATAAATCCGTGCTGCTCACACAGTTTCGTGGCGACGTCCGGCTCAATCTGCTGATTGATCGAAACGAAAACACCCAGCGTCATCAGGTCCTTAATCAGCTGGTAAGGCTTCAGGTTCATATGAACCGCGAGCTCCTTAACGATGATCGGAGGCTTGATATGGATGATCTTCTTGCCACCCTCTTCGATGACTTCAGCTACTGATTCTGTCTCGGCAGAAATTTCAGCCGTTACTTCCGAAGATGCCGGAGCAGAAATTACTACAGGTTCAGGCTCAGGCTCAACCTTACCGATCGAAGGGAGCTTCCTGGCCGTCGTCGCAGGCTTTTTGACGGCTTTCTTAACAGGCTCGATGAGAGAAAGCGTTTCAACAGGCTTTGGAGGAGCCGGTTTTTCCTTTTCCGCCTTTGGCGCTTCGGGAGCTTCCTTAGCTCTGGAAGAAATGGGCGGAAGTTTCGAAGAACGTGCAGGCGTCAAAGCGGCCGGTGCTTTTTTTCCGGTCGTTTTCTTTGCCTGGGTTTTCGTTGAAGTTACTTTCGCTGCCATTTTTAAATTTTCGTGTAGTTTTCATGGCTCAGGAGTTAAGCCGGTTGAGAGCTTTTGGAAGCCTCATGCTGCTTCGCCAGATCAATGATCTCCTGTGCCTTTTCCAAATCAATTTCAATCGCTTCTGATATGTCCTGCGCTTCCGCTTCCACCAATCCTTCAAAAGTATTATATCCACAACGAACAAGGCTCAAGGCCAGTTCGGGGTCGATGCCAAGCGCGCCAGTAAATTCCGCGCGGGCTTTTTCAACCTGAGATTCAAAGGCCTGCTCGGCGGATTTGTCTTCCTGAATGTCGATTTCCCAACCCGTTAGCTTGGCTGTCAGGCGTGCATTCTGTCCGCGCTTACCAATAGCGAGCGAGAGCTGGTCTTTATCCACTGTGAGGTGAATGATCTTCCGGCCTTCTTCAAGAACGAGGGCTTTGATCTTCGCAGGCTTCAGCGCTTCGATTGCAAATTCCTTCGGATCGTCACACCAGCGGATGATATCCACTTTTTCATTATTGAGCTCACGAACGATGTTTTTGACACGTGCTCCGCGAATACCCACACAGGCACCTACGGGATCGACTTTGTCATCCGAGCTATGCACGGCAACCTTGGTGCGGAAACCGGCTTCGCGGGCAATGGCGCGGAGTTCCACGGTGCGGTCGGCGATTTCGCTGACTTCGATTTCGAATAAGCGACGAACAAAATTCGGGTGACTGCGGGAGAGAATGATTTCCGGTCCGCGGGAACCATTTTCAACAGCGACTACGTAAGCGCGAATACGATCCCCTACGCTATACTCTTCGGTCTGCACGCGTTCGCGGGCAGGCATAATCGCTTCAAAGCGGCCAAGATCCACAATGACATCTGAACGCTCGAAACGGCGCACGGTACCATTGACGATATCCCCTGCGCGGTCTTTGAATTCGGTATAGATAAGATCTTTTTCCGCCTGACGAATGCGCTGCATCATCGCCTGCCGTGCGGTCTGCGCCGCGATTCTTCCAAAATTTCCCGGAGTGACTTCGACATCCAACTCCTCACCGATCTGCGCATCTTTTTTGATTTCCTTCGCCTTCGCGAAAGAAATCTCATCATGCGTATTGGTGACAGGGTCTGCGACAATCAGTTTTGCAAAAGCTTTGATCTCCCCGTTTTTGGGATTGATATCGATGCGCAACTCGCGCGCTGCTGTGATGCTTTTTCTACCAGCGGTCAGTAAAGCCCCGGAAATGGCTTCGATAAGCGTTTCCCGTTTAATACCTTTTTCACGCTCGAGGTAGTCGAGCATTGCTATTAATTCCGCGTTCATAAAAATTTGGTTCCTGGGGAATAAAAAAGCGGGAGATTATCCCGCTTGCCATGCCTAGGAACCTTTCAATATGCCTGACAGCGTGCAGACGGTCAAGTCCAAGATCAATACTCTCCTTTTCGATGCTGCGGGCACCTTACTGTTTCTGACAGAAGCGGTTGGAAAAAGTTATTCTACAGTCGCCAAAGCCCATGGCCTGATTCTCGACTCTGTAACCGTAACTCAGGCCTTTCAGAAGGTCTGGCGGAGTCTTCCGCCCCGAAATACGACAAATGGCCCCCGCCCCGATGATGACCGTGCATGGTGGCGGACCCTCGCTGAAGAGGTATTAATAGAGAGTGGTGCCAAACTGGAGGAATTCAATACCGATGCGTGGTTTGAGGAACTTTATACATATTTTGCTCAGCCCGGACGCTGGCAGGCCTTTCCGGATGTGATTCCCGTGCTGGAAAAGCTACGCCCGCAATATCGCATGGCTGTGGTTTCCAATTTCGACCGCAGGCTTTATCAGGTATTGGAAAATACAAAGCTAAGTGGCTATTTCGACGCGGTTTTTCTCTCCAGCGAACTGGGCGTCGATAAGCCGGATCCGAAAATCTTCCACCTCGCCATGGAGAAGATGAACAGTAACCCGGACCAAACTTTACATGTTGGTGACGATGCCCTGCGAGATCAGCAAGGCGCGCGCAACGCGGGTCTGGATGTCTTTTTGCTGGATCGCCCAGCCATCACCCTTACGCATCTGCTTCCGCTGCTGTGCGAAGGATAAGATGCAGGGACTGATGAACGTTATTTTCAAGAATCTGCGCAGCATCAAGACTCTCCACCTCTGAAGGCGGCGAAGAAATAACATCGCGATAAATCTTCAGAACGCGCTCGGCATAGCGCGCCGGAGAATACTTTTCGCGAATGGCATCCGCGGATGTATCGACAGCTCCCGGATTTGCCTGAAGAGACTGCGAAATTTGTTTTTTCTTCTCGGGTTCACTACACAGCATAGTGATTATTTCCTGCTGAAGGTCCTCACACAGATTTCCAAAATCAATCGTATCCTGACTTACAAGGTCAATCCATGTCTGCTCCCTGTGCGTCGGAGAAATTACGATGCCGTACGATTTTTCCAGAACCGGAATAGCAGCCAGGAAGAGATGGCGAAGACGTTCATGGCCAATCCACTCCACAGGAATCGGAAGCTTTATATATAAATGACTCAAATCTATGCCATCGGAAGAAAGGTTTGCGGTTATGGAAGGGAGATTGCGCCCCATGAGCGGCTTGCCGGCGAGATAGGGTTCCAGAAATGCCATTCCAAATCCTTCCATGACGCTGGTAGTAAGAATACCCTGCGAGATTGCCATAAGTGCTTCGAGATTTTCCGCAAGCCGCGGGATCACTTCAAACTCCACGGGCAAATCGAACTTATCCGCCAGAAGTCGCCATTGATCATATACCGCACGATCGGCGGCATTGTGAGGCGCCACAGGAAATACAAGTTTACTCCCCTCCTCCAGGAACAGGGACCATAGAATTGCTTCACCGATATTTTTTCGCCGGATGGGGCGACAGGGATACAGCAGAAAGGATACAGAGTTTTGAGGTGCAAATACTGAATCCAGCTCGACTGGGTTAGGCAGTATGGAAACGTTCGCTCCTACACTACGGAGAATTTCAAGATCACGCGGATTAAGAACCGCATAGCGGATACGCGAAGAATGGGGGTAAAGAATTTGCGCGAGCTCTGAAAGACTTCCCGCTGCAGCCGTTTCCAAAAGGGCGCGGTAGTTGGCGGGGCGTCCGTTCTCCGCAAAGTCGTGAATTTGCAATACCATGGGAAGATCGGACTCTGCCCATCTCCGCACCAGATGCGGAAGATTCATATTTTTTCCCAAAGTGTGATTATGGAAATGCCAGACATCCGGCATCTCACCAAAAATTTCCAGCGCCGCACCATGCACTTGCGATACCAGTTGATCGACCAGAGCGGCGGAATACTCCAGAGAGTAATTTAATCCTGGGAGAATCTTCAGATGCATTTCCTTCGGCACTACAAAATCTGACGGCACTTCCCCTGTAAGAACAACAACTTCATGCCCCGCAGCAATAAGCGCCTTTGCCGCGTGAGATATTACCCGCGTAACTCCACCAGCTCGTAAATGATAATGAACAATGGCAATGCGGAGAAAATCAGACATTACAAATAATTACCGGCTCAGGCCTCGATGGGATTGCGGGAAGGGTAAAACTTTTTCAGATACTGCTTCACCTCCAGCATGGGTAGCCTCTCCTCCTCGGTTATGGTATGGGAGACGATGTGGCACGCGCCGTCCGTAAATTCCACCTGACGAAGAATATT
>JBDSIH010000444.1:0-4395 GCA_039918055.1 Chthoniobacterales bacterium | reverse complement strand
TGAAAAAAGAAACGATTTAGAAGATAGTTTGCGCCGTAGAATCCCGTGCCGCCGATGATCGCAACAAGAAGAACCACGAAGACAAATCCGTTAATCTTGCGATTGCGCTGACGTTTGGCAGTACGCGAGCGTACTTTTACATCCAGCAAATGATGATTCTTTCGTCCCGAAGGATTTTGTGCAAGACGCCGGTTGGCGCTTTTTCTGGTTGTGGATCCTCGTATCATTTCCGTTTTACAAATCTTTGTAGCGACAATAGTCCGATGCGTTCGCAGAGTTCACCAAAGCCGATGCCTACTTCTGCCGCCGCTTTAGGTAGAAGGCTCGTTTCTGTCATACCTGGGATCGTATTGACTTCCAGGACACAAAATTCGCCGCTCTCATTTAATAATACATCAACCCGGGAGTATATCTCAAGCCCAAGAGCACGGTGTGCTGCCAGTGCGGTTTTCTGAATCTGCCGCGTGATTTTTTCATCGATCGGGGCGGGCACGAGGTAATCGGTATTTCCCTTGGTGTATTTATTGGCGTAGTCGTAAAATCCCTCTCTCGGCCGGATCTCCACGATCGGAAGTGCGATATCCCCGAGAATACCCACCGTGAGCTCTTTACCGGTAAAAAATGCCTCCACGATAATCTCCGGGCCGTATTTCAGGCAGTCCTCAATGGCGGCGTCCACCTGGGAGGCTTCACGAATGATATGAACGCCCACGCTGGAACCTTGCTGCGGGGATTTGAGAACGAATGGGAGAGGGAGAGAGGGCTTTTGTCCGGCCTTTATAATTTCCCACTTCGCATTGGGTATGCCTGCCTTATCGAGGACTTCCTTGGTGCGGATTTTATCGAAAGCCACATGGCTGCCTTCGACGCCTTCACCTGTATAGGGAATATTGCGATCTTCGAGAAGAGCCTGAATCTGGCCATCTTCGCCGAACGTGCCATGAATGATATTGAAGGCCAACTCGGTGCCATCGGGAATTTTAAAATCGTTTCCATGGACATCCACTTCGGCCACAAGGCAACCGATGTTTTGCAGAGCACGGGAGACAGCCTCCCCGGATTTGAGGGATACCTCCCGCTCGCTGCCGGGTCCGCCCTTTAAGACGGCTACCTTCATTCCCCGAAGTGTGGTGTGTTCTTTATGTAGATTCATCCATTCTCTCCAACAATCTGTACTTCTGTTTCTAAAGCGATACCGCGGTCACGCATTGCCGCAACCTTGATTTCCTCAATGAGGGAGAGGACTTCCTTCGCGGACGCTCCGCCATCATTTACGATAAAATTGCCATGCGCTTCGGAAACGCGCGCATTTCCGACAGAAAAATTCTTAAAGCCGAGTTCCTCTACGAGCTTCCCGGCGGGAATCTCCTTTGGATTCTTAAAGATACACCCTGCGCTCGCGGCAATAGGCTGGGATTCACGCCGCTTCGTCTGTGATTGCTCAATCAGGCGGGTGATTTCTTCCGGTTTGGAGGGATGACCGCGAAGCGTAGCCGAGAGGGCGTAATTATTCCTCAGCGTAGGAACGTTGCGGTAATGCACTTCCACTTCCTGCGGCGTCTTGGTGAAAATATTTCCGTCGTGATCGGTATAGCGAACCCGCACGACTTGATCGAAAGTCTGAATTCCCATGGCGCCGGCATTCATCCTGAGGCTGCCGCCAAGATTTCCGGGGATACCTTCCATCCATTCAAAACCACCGATGCCTGCCTTTTGCGCGATGGTGCTGAGCTGCTTGAGCTTCAGACCAACGCCCGCAGTAATTTCCATGCCGTCGACGGTATGTTTGGCAAATTCCCCTTTTGCAAGGTGGGCAACTACGCCGGGTATTCCTCCATCACGCACAAGCAGATTGGAGCCGCGCCCCATGACCATGAAGGGGATTTCATTATCGTGGCAATAGCGCACCAGCTCCGAAAAACCTTCTTCGGTGGTGGGTTCCACCCAGAACTGTGCAGAGCCGCCAATCTTGAGTGTAGTATGCTTGGAGAGGGGTTCGTAGAGCTTTACGCTGCCACCTTTCATCACTTCGAGCAGCTTCGCACGCACGGTAAGATCATGAGCGAGGCGCGTGCCGCATTCATGGATATTTCCTGCACCGAGCGTGAGAATCAGTGCATCGTCCTCGAGAAGTGTTCCCACTTTTTTATGAAGATGCTTCATGTCCGGCTCGAAATAGACTGCCGTCTGTCCGTTTGCCTGGATGGCATCGACAATGGTTTGTCCGGAAATCCCGGGAAGTGGTTTTTCACTGGCTGCATAAATTTCAGTAATGAAAACGGAATCCGCGTCTTTAAAGGCACGCCCGAATTCTTCCTTTAGCGCCAGCGTGCGGGAGTAACGATGCGGCTGGAACATGACGACAACGTGTTTGCGCCCGGCATTACGTGCGGTCGCCAGCGTGGCGGCAATTTCTGAAGGGTGATGGCCATAGTCATCGACGATCAAATGCCCCAATCCCTCATATTTAACTTCAAATCGGCGCTTTGCGCCCTGGAAGGAAGCAATGCCTTCGGCGATGTCGGAAACAGTAAGGCCAATCTCCAGCGAAAGGGCGACTACCGCGAGCGCATTGAGTGCGTTATGTCTGCCGGGAATAGTCAGTTTAATAGTGCCGTGCAGTTTTTCCCCCTTCCACACTTCAAACTCTGAAGAGAATGCGCCGATTTTCAAATTCTGGGCCTGATAATCACAACCGGATCCGAATCCGTAGGAAATTGCACCAGCGTGAGCACTACAGACGCGTGTTGCACCTTCATCGTCACCGCAATAGACGACGTGGCCATTCGTCTGGGAAATCAGCTTTGCGTAAACTGCATCAATGGCAGCGAGATCTTTGTAAAAATCAAGATGCTCGGGTTCGATATTAAGGACAATGGCATGCTCTGGATGATAGTTGATCAGCGTGCCGTCACTTTCATCGCCTTCGGCCACAAAATATTCGCCCTCGGAATCCCAGCGCGCATTCGTTCCAAGGATAGGGATCTCCGCACCTACGTAATGAGAGGGCTTAAGACCAGAGGTGCGGAAAACGTGTGCCGTCATGGAAGAGACGGTTGTCTTTCCATGCATGCCGCAAATGATGATGCCTTTTTTTACCGCCATGATGGAGGCAAGGGCATCAGCCCGCCTGAACATGGGTTTCTCAAGTCGCTTCGCTTCATCGAATGCCGGATTACCCTCCTTGATGGCCGAGGAATAAATCACAAGATCTGCATGGGTTACAATTTCCGCCTTATGCGCGTTATCAAAAAGCAGACCCTTTTTCTGCAGACGTTCGACCTCCACGGTATCCGCCTTATCGGAACCGCTAACACGATGACCAAGCGCAAGTAACAGCGCGGCAATCCCGCTCATGCCAGAACCGGCCACTCCGATTAAGTGAATCCGGAGCGGAGGCCCTGTAAACCGTGCTGTTAGTTCCTTGAAATTCATTTTGCAATTCGTTCCATGACGTTTGCGACATTCTGTGCTGCATCGAGAGGGGCCACCGCTCTGGCCGCTTCAGACATCTGCATTCTGCGATGATCGTCTTCAAGCAGCCCCAAAAGCAGACGGGTGAAAATTTCAGAGCCTGTCTCGCTTTCTTTAACAAGCAGGGCGGCATTCGCCTCGGCGAAAATTTTCGCATTCTCTTCCTGGTGATTGTCCGTCGCGTAGGGGTAGGGAATGAGAATGGACGGAATACCAAAAGCTGAAAGTTCACTGATGCTGGCTGCACCCGCCCGGGATACTGCGAGGTCAGCCGCGGAATAAGCCTCAGCCATGCGATGATGGAAGGAGGCGACATAAGCAGGAATATTATCCCGAAGATAATTTGCTGCGGCAAGCTGGTCGTCGCGATCTCCGGTGAGGTGAATGATTTGAATATCTGCATTTGCCAACATGGGAGCGGACTTGAAAAGCAGTTGGTTAATACCCGTGGCGCCCTGACTTCCGCCCATGACGAGAATCGTCTTGCGAGCAGGATCGAGTTTGAAAGCGGCAAGCGCCTCTTCACGCGGTATTGCTTGTCCCAATGTGGAGCGAATAGGAGTGCCGGTTACGATGGTGTCCGCATTCGGGAAATATTTTTTACATCCCTCAAGACCAAGCAGCACATGGTGCACAAAGCGGGAGGCTTTTTTGTTCGCGCGGCCCGGGATGGCATTGGACTCATGGATGAGTGTGGGAATTCCCATCATGCGGCCGGCGATGACAGGAGCCATGGAAGTGAAGCCACCCATTCCAAGAATGACGCCGGGTCGGTTTCTTCGATATACCTCGCGGCACCGGGAAACACTTTCCCACATCCGTTTCATAAAACTCAGGAAGGCGGGCGAAATGACAGATGGAAGTCCAATCGAAGGTAGTCTTTCGGAACGGAATTCCGGATAGCCTTTCAGAGCCTGGGTA